>CAZHFA010000039.1:0-9964 GCA_964531865.1 uncultured Bdellovibrionales bacterium | reverse complement strand
TAATGCCGCTTTGTCTTTGTTAAAAGCAAATGTAAGATTTTTTAAACAACGTTCATAAAAAGTACGAGTAATGTTGGAAATGTCTTCATCTTCAGATATCGCAACTAATTGAAACGGTCGGCCGTTTTATTTGGAAACTAAAGGATCAAGCGTGGGAAGTTCTATTAAACAAAAACGGCAGAAAGGTTTCAAAAAATTTAAAACAACGACTTTTCCTTTGGAAGAACGAAACCAAGATTGCTTCTTTGTTTTCGTTGTAAACGAGGATGATTGGCAATGTTCGTAGTTAGTTTACCATTATAAAAGAAGTGCTTTTTTCCCTCCAATAAATAATGAAATCAATGAAAAAACTCCGGCACCTTGATTTTCTGGTAATGTAATTTCTCCTCCAAATTTTTGCCCATATGTATAACCTGATGCTAAAATGATATATTCTTTTATACCTTGAAAACCTATCAAAATAATTGAAAAACAAAGTAAAGTAATACTTCCGATTAAAAATCCAAGAAAATATTTTTTATTTTTTGTTAAAATCATATATACAGCAAATATTAAAAATAAGGGAGGTTTATAGTAACTTAAAGATAAAATAAGTCCTCCTAGGAAATTAAAATTTTTAATAGAACAAATGATAGATAAAGATACAATAATAATTCCTATCCATGCCATTTGTCCTCCTAGTATGCAGTTAATCGTAAATGGAACGTAAGCAAATAATAGAGATAATGACAATAAAACCCAATAATTTTTATTTTTTTTAAAGATGTTAATGACTAAGTATGATATGAAAAGCAGTGTTATAAGGAAAGTGAATATTGCATATAAATAAAAAGCATTTAAAAAAGAAAATATTGATATCTTTTGAAATAAAAATGCAATTATTGGAGGATAAATAAATGGAAGTTTATAATCATCTTTTTCTGTCGGAATAATATTGATATTTATTTTTCTTTGTAAGTTTAGATTATATAAATTTTTTCTATCTTCCTTAAAAAGTTTTCCACCAGTATAAAAAGCTAAAAAATCTCCTCCCTTTAATTCACCATTACTCATATATACAGATGTTTTAGTGTTGTTAAAATTTTGGTAGAAAATACAGATAATCGTCGGAATAAAAAAAAATAAGACAATATTTAACATTTTTTTTAGGATTCTGATATAAAATTTACTTTTCATTTTTTATCTAAGATTTTTTTGTAAAAACAATATAAATAATATGTCGTTATTTTTGTATTAACAAGTAGAAGTTTTCTTTTTTAAGAAAAGTTTTTTAATAAAAATTATCTTCATAAAATTTTGATCTTTTTTCTAGTTCTACATTTAATTTTTTTAATCCCATTTTTTCAACTAGTGTTTTTTCATTTGAAAATAAATTTACACCAAGTCCTAATTTGTTTCCTTCAATTTTTGACCCGATAGAAGCTAATATAGTTGGGAAAACATCTAATGTAGAAAATTCTCTGGGTTGATTTTGTATTCTTTGTTTTTTTAGCATTTTTTGGCGTTTTTATGTGGATTTATAATCGTAAAGTATACTTTTCTTTTATAATTTTGGGGAATATCAGAATAATATTTTTCTGTATCCATTAAAAGATGATCTCCTACAAGTACTATAGTTGTATTTTTATAGAAATTTTGTTTTTGTATCCATGAAATAAAGTCAAAAATAAGTTTATCAGAACATGAAAGAACGTTTGAGTATTGATCATTGTATCTTTTAGGGCAGTTTTTCCTAAGGTATCCAGTGGGGAAATGTGTATCGCTTGTTATTAAATTAAAATTAAATGGTTGTTTTTCTTTTGCAAGTAAAAGAAGATTTTTCTTTGCATTATTGAAAATGACTTCGTCGTCAATTCCAAAATGTATATTATATTTATCATCTAATTTTTCTTCTTTAAAAATAATAGGAAAATCTTTTATTTTATTTACATTATGTTTCTTAAAGTAAGCATTGAAGGCTCCAAAATCTTTATAGGTTCCGATTAACAGTTTTTGATAATATGAATTTTTATTTAATATATCATAAAGTGTAGTTGTGCCATTTAGAAAATTAAATCCTTTAAAGGGATTTGAAAAAAATGGAATTTTTATTGAAATTCCTGCTGTTTCTGCCACTATTCCAGCAGTTGTATATGTTGTTCCTGATGTCATAAATGCACCATTTAATTTATTGTTTATTGAAAAATTAACGTTATTTTTAAAAGCCAATTTTGAAAGATAAGGAATATAATTTAGATTTTTTCCTCCGTTTAAATTGTTAGATGCAGGCGTTATTTCTAAACTTTCTAAGAAAAGTATAATTAAATTTCTTTTTTTAAAAGGTAAAATAATTTTAGTTTTTTTAGGATTTATATAATTTCTTTCATAAATTATAGAAAAATTATTATAATCAAAAATTATTTTTCTCATTCCGAGTTTATAAAATGAAAATGTAAAAGAAAATATTAAAAGAATAAAGGATAAAGTTTTAAATAATTTTTTAAAATTAATTTTTGGAAAATCAGATGATAATAATTTTAAGAAAATAAAAAATATAAAAGATAATAAGAAAGAATAAATAGGAGATAAACATATATAAGGGATTACATTAAATGGTTTTACTCCAGTAAGGGGTGTTTTTAAATAAAATAAACACGAGTCTAATGTATCTATATAAAATTCTTTAAACCAATATAAATCAATTAATATTATAAATGACAGAGTATTTAATAAAATAATAAAAAAATATGAGTAAAATTCTTTTATTTTTTTATTTAATTTTAAAATTAATTGATAAAACGAAATCATATAAGATTAGATGAAAAACTCCCTCCTTAGTTTCTAATTTTATATTTTTTTTATGTAATAAAAATAAAATTTTTCATCCATAGCTTTATCATCAAAGCTTTTTTTCGTTGAAGAAGCAAGTAGTCTTAAAGAATAGTGCTTTTTATTAAAAAATCTTTTTATGTTTTTTGTTGATAAAAAGTAGATTTGCTTATTTTGTTTATTATTAATGATTTTTTTTATTCTTTTAATAATTTGTGGAAACTTTGTATTAAGTGCTTTATTATATTTGTTATCCCAAGTCATATGACTTCCAATTCTGTTTTGAGATATATAAAAAAAATTTTTATGATTTTTAAGATATACTAGTGATGTCATAGTTAAGAATAAATTGTCTGCGTAAATAGTATTATTTATATTTAATTTGTTTATGTTTTTTGCGATTTTCTTACTATTGGAAAATGGATATTTAAAGTCAAGATAATAATACGAAAAAGTAGAAAAAACACTTAAAGGTAAAACAAAGAAAATAAAATATTTATAAAATTTATTTTTAGCTAAAGTAAATTTTGGAGATGCTTTTTTTATTAACCAAAAACTTAGAATTAATGTAACAAATAAATGTGCAGAGTGACGTGTGCCACAAGATCTGATAATTAGAAGAAATAATAATAGTGATATATATGTAAATAAAGAAAAATAAAAATTTTCTTTATTAGATAATTTAAAAATTGATTTAAAATAAAAAAATACAAAAAATATATATAAGACTTCTGCTAAAAGGAATAAAATTCCTATAAAATAAGGGGGATTTGAAGACGGAAAACAAAATAATGATAGTAGAATATCTTTTAATATATTAGGTATTATTGACATTTTTTTTCCAATTACTAAATCATTTAGCTGTCCATCGGATGGAGGATACATTAAAATAATAAATAAAAAATAACTTATAATTGTAATTAAAATGTAAAGTTTATTTTTATTGTTAAAATTTTTATTTTTATAATCTTTATAAATCGAGAAGACAAAAAGCCATGAAGCGATAATTGTTGCGTAAAGGTTTGTATAAATTGCTAATATAATAGGAATATAAAAACAAAAGGGGTATGTATTTCTTTTAAAATAATTATTTGTTGCAATAAGTAAAAATATGATTCCAAGAGAGTAGCATCTAGATATAATTGCATATTCATAACCAAAAGGATAAGAAAAAATTATAAGTGTATTGATAAATAAATTAAATGGAGATTTGAATAAAAAATAAAATGCAATAAATGATGCTAAAAAAATATGAATAATTTGCTGAATTTCAAACCCAAATCCTAATTTTACAAATGGATATAATAAAAGGTACCAAGTTAAACCATTACCTGTATATCTTATCATGCTAAATATTTCAAATAAACTTAAATCTCTAACCATTAAAAAGGAATCAGCTTCATCTCCCCATGCTTCGTGATGATAAGCTATAAATGAAATACAAAAAATATATATGAATAATACAACACTTGAATAAAAATCTTTAGATTTTGAAAAACCTTTCATGCTTTTTCAACCCTTTTTAATGTTATAACTAATAATGTATATAAAAAAATTAAAGATGAAACTCCATATAAAGGTAAAATGTTTGAAAGAATTGGAAAATAAAGATTAAAAATTTTATGGTACCAAATATAAAATTGTTGAAAATAAAAAATTATTGAAAGTATAGAACAGATGATTAGAAATTTATTAATTTTTTTTAAGGATACTAGTGTAAAAAGTGGAATCATCAAAAGTGTAAACATACTTGGCCATGTAATCGGAGAACAAAGACACATAGTAATAAGCCATAAAGAAAAAATAATATCATTTGATGCTTTATTTTTAACATGAAGTTGTAGATATGAAGTATAAAAAATAATACTTAACGAGGATATTATATAAAGCGGGATAGTTAATGATGGCAAATTAAAAAATGAAACAAAATAATTTGATTCAAAACTCCATCCAAATAATGATATTGGAATTATAATTAATGATGAATTAAAAACATAATTAGTCCATTCAATAAAGTCTTGATGTGAGATTTTTGTATAATATAAAATGATATCGTTAAAATCTACAATAAAAAATGTTAATGTAAATAATATTATGTTTGATAATATAAAACCTTTTAATATATTCCATCTTTTTTGAAATAAAAAATATAGTAATAAAAGTGCAGGAAAAATCTTTATTTGAAAAGCGATTCCTAACAATCCTCCAATTGTTAGGTCTTTTTTAAATAAATATTTTGAGCTTGATAGGAAAAAATCCAACAAAAAAATAATAAATAATAAAAATATGATAATAAAATTTATATTCCCCAAAGCAATTTGTGATAAGAAAGGATAAGAAAGAAACAAAATGCACAGAGCTTTTAAAAAAGGTATTTTATAGTGTTTACTTAGTAATATGCACATAAGTGTTAGATATAAGATCGAAAATAATGATATTATTAAAAAAGCATTATGATAGCTAAGAAAGGTAAGTGGAATAAATAGTATTGAACAAAGTGGAGGATGAAAATTGATATTTTTATTATTTGTATTATTGATTTTTATAGTGGTTATTTTTTTTAAGTCAGTAAGATTTCCAGAATAAATACTTTTATTTTCTAATATCTTTTTTGCAGATATATAATCCTGTGAAAAATCTGAAACAGGAAATTTTTGCGTATAAATAGAAGAAATTATTATAAAAATAGGAAATAAAAGTATAGAAATAAAAATACAATATTTTATGTTAAAAGTTTTTCTCATATTTTTTTGATGCAAGTAATATTCTTTGGTTTTTAAGAATAAGTAAAAGCTATAAAGTTTTAAAACTACAGTTGATAAAATTTGTATAAAATGCTTATTTCAAAACGTATTTAAGTTTTTGTCTTGTTAATACGATACTTTCTAACAGAATGTTTTTTAGCGTTTTTATTTTTGAGATTAATTTTAAAATGAAACTACTAATTATTGATATATCAACAGAAGCTCAAGCAAAATGTGCAAAAAAAATAGATTACTTTAGTAAGAGTGATGTAGAAATGCTTGATTTAAAGATAAAATTAGCAAATGAAAATAATTATAAAGATATCTTAAATGAGGCGGATGTTGTTATCTTAGGTGCTGATTTAGGGAATAACGCAAATAATATTGCTAGAGAAATTGCAAGTGCTACTCCTTGGATGAATATGATTATGTTTGTAAAAGAACAGGCTTATGGAGGAGATGTCTTTAGAGTGGCTCACTCTGTTGGGGTAAGAAAAGTTTTAGTTGATACTACTAGTCCATTAGATTTTCTACAAGAACTTGTGGCTATTTATACAGAGTTTAGAAAAGAAGGACGGGCTAGAGAAGGAATAATAGTTGTCGTAAATCATGCAAAGGGGGGCGTCGGTGCAACTTCAATTTGCGCTGCATTAGGTGAAGTTTGTGGAGGGTATAATAAAAGAACTCTTCTTTGGGATTTAGATGTTGAAACAAGAGATTTAAGTAGATCTTTAGCTCCAAGTGGAGCAGAAGCAAAAGTTGTATCTTCTTGGGTAAATGGTTCAAGAGATATTTCAAGAGAAAGTTTAAAAGATGCACTTTTCCCAATAAGCAATGATGTATTAATGTTAATGCCTCCAGATTGTATGGCAGAGTCAATGGATTTAGTTTGTCATACAGATAGTATTGCACTTTGTAGCAGAATATTAGAACTTTCAAGAGTATTATTTGATGTAATTTTAGTCGACACAGGCGGAAGAATGGGCCCTGCAACTGGGACTATTATTAGAAATTGTGATATATCGTTAACCGTAATGGATGATACTGTTTTAGGGTTTACAGCGGTAGATTTATATCTTAACTTTTTAAAAAGTTTATTGGGAACTTCTGAAAGAATAAAATTTTTAGTTAATGCTTTTTCTGGAAATATGCTTACAAAAGAACAGATGGAATCAGAATTGGAGCCTGCTCATAAATTAGGACATGATGTTTGGGAATTAGATCCACTTTATTATGATTCTAAAGCATCTGTTTGGCCTGGAAGTGGTAAAACTTTATATAGTGCCGGTTCTAGACAAACAAGATTTGCTTTTGAAAAAATGTCTGCTCAATTAGGACTTACTTCTGCTGGAGCATTGATAAAAGTAAAAAATGAAAGAGGAATTGAACATAAGAAGAAAGGATTTTTTAATAAATTTTTAGGTAAAAATTAAATATTTTAAAATTTTTGTGAATCTTGTTTAATTGTTTTTCATCTATCTATCTAAGTTTTTGTTATTTTGCAAAGTAGTTATTTAGAATTTTTATAATATATTATGGAGATTAATAAAATGATTAAATTTTTTAGAAAACAAAAAGGAGCTACTTTAGTTGAGTATGCAATCTTATGTGCAGTTGTTATTGCTGTTGCTTGGGTTATAAAGACTCCCCTACAGGAAGGATTAAGCACTGCATTTAGTTCAGTTGGCTCAAGAATTACTTCGGCTGTTTAATACAAAGCAACTTTTTTCCTAAGGAATATGACAAATGAAACCATTTGGAATGCAACAAAAAAATGATAGTTCAAAGTTAATAGTGATTTTGATAGTCGTTTTATTTTTTCTTATAGGAGTTATTTTTATATTCCTAGGAATGAAAAGCGATAAAGGAACAAATCCTATTTTATCTACTAATCATGGAACTTCTGTTAATGTAGAGAATGTCAATGATGTAGTAGATGAAATGGGAGATGTTTTGATTTTAAGTCGAGACGTTAAGATTGGAGAAAAATTAGAACCATCAATGTTTAAAAAAGAAAGAAGGCCTAAAAGCGTGATTTCTTCTTTTATGATAAATGATTTTTATCAAGTTGAAGGTTCTTTTGCTAGAGCAGATGTGCTAAAAGGAGAAGTCCTTGAAAAAGAACAAGTCACAACTAAAAAACCAATCAATACTATTACAGCTAATATTCCTGAAGGGTTTAGAGCTGTTACAATAAATGTAAATGTTACAAGTAGTGTAGAGGGTTGGGCAAGAGCAGGAGCTTTTGTAGATATTGTTTGGAATTCTATAATAAATGGAAAACATTCTGCTACAGTGATAGTTCAAAATGTAAAGATTTTATCTGCTGAAAGACAAGTTGAAGCTAATCCAGAAAATGGACAAGTTGCTGTACCAAGTACTGTAACATTACTTGTTTTAGCAGAAGATGCTACAAGAATTTTATTGGCTGAAACGACCGGAAAATTAAGCTTACAATTAAGAGGTGATAATCAAGAACAAGGAATAGCTCAAAGAAGCCCTCTTACTGTTGATGATTTATTAAGTGGTGCAAAAGGAGATAAAAAAGCTAAGTATACAGCGATCCTCAAGATTAAAGGAAAAGATGGTAAAATGGAAAAATGGGGATTAAAGGATGGAGAATTAATCCTTATAGATTAGGAATATTCTTATGGCAAGAGATGAAGATAAAAATTTAATTGGATTATTTTCAACAAGATCTAAAGTTGAAGAAGTTGAAAATAAGGGGCAACAAAATAGTTTGCCGACGACTTCGAATCCACTTTTTTTAGATAAAATCAATAAGAAAGCAAAAAATTCATCTGATAATGAAAATGTAAAAAAAGATTTATCTGAATTAGGAAATACAATTTTAAGAGAAACAAGAGCTGTTCTTGGAGAGTTAATCAATAAACAAAAAGAAGCCATAAGAAGCATTACAGAGGATACTATTATTCAAGCCGTAGAAAAAGTTATTTCTCAAAAAATGGCTAATATCTCAGATATGGAGAAGGCGTCAATTATTATAGATTTGCAAAAAGATCTATTAGGTTGGGGAGTTTTGCAACCATTAATTGATGATCCAGAGGTTACTGATATTCATGTTTATGATTATGCTACTGTTGTGCTTCAAAGAGGAAAAGTAAGTGAAGCTACACAATATCATTGGAATTCAAAGCAATCATATATTGCTTTTATCGATAGATTACTTTTAAGATTAGGAAAATCTTTATCAACCCAACAACATACAGTCGATGCTTCATTACCAAATGGAATAAGAATTTGTGCAGTTCATGAAAGTGTTTGCGGATCAAGAGGCCCGTTACTTAGTATTCGTATACCAAGAGTTAGAAATGTTTCATTAGAAAGTATTGTCTCATATAAAATGGCTCCACCATTAATTGTAAAATATTTAGGTGCTCTTGTTAAATCTGGAGTTTGCACTTTTATGTTGGCTGGAGAAACAGGAACTGGAAAAACGACTTTGATGCGATGTTTAGCAACACAATTTGGTGCTTCTGAATCAATTGTTGCCGTCGAAGATACTCCAGAGTTAAATTTACAACATAGATATTTTAGATCATTAGTTTCTCGTCCTCCCAATACTGAAGGGAAAGGAGAGGTAACTTTACAGGAACATATTAAAACAACATTACGTATGACTCCTACTAGAGTGCTTCTTGGTGAAATGAGAACTCCACCATCTGCTGAAGCATTTTTGGAAGGTGTTCAAACAGGACACGTTGGAATGAGTACAATCCATGCTCGTAATGCAAGAGAGACTCTAACAAGACTTGAGGGGTTATTGGGAAGAGCTCAAAAATCAGTTTCTATTGAAATACTAAGACAGCAAATTGCACTTGCTGTTGATGTTATAGTTTGGTTATTTCGTGAAAAAGAAACTGGGAAACCACGTATAGGAGAAGTGATAGAAGTTGGAAGATGTATAGAAGGAGTAATACAGGTAAGACCAATGTTTTCCATATTAAAAACAGGTGAAGAACCTTTGTGGAAAATTGATTCATGGGCAAGTTTTTTTGATGAACAACTTGCAGAGTATAATATATTTTTGGGGGATGTTCCGCCAGAGATAGGATTAAATGATTAAGTTTTTTATTTGTTTTTTTAGGTTTTTTATAGATGTCGACTGAAGTAATGATTGGAATATCATTTTTGGTTATAGGTTTTTTCTTGGTATTATTTTTTGTATTAAAAAATAATAAAGTAGTTCCTAACTCTAATTTTATCAAAACTTCTAGAAATCAGGCAAAAAACACTAAAGGTGTTTCTTTAGATGCAGATCTTGATTCAATGATTGTAGAACGTGATAAAGATGGAAATATAACCTTAAGGCAAAGAATAAAATATGCAGGATGGAAATTATCTTCAAGAGTTTTTAATTTATTTAGAATTTTATCTGCAGTTATCTTTTT
>CAZHFA010000038.1:0-10059 GCA_964531865.1 uncultured Bdellovibrionales bacterium | reverse complement strand
GGGGAGGAGCAAAGTTAATAAACTAAATTTAGAGGTACTTATCTTTAGGAAATAACTTCTTCCTTTCTATAGAAAAAAAAGTGACCTTGTTCATTCATTTGACAGGGTCACTTTTCTTAAATTTTCAAATGTTTTTAAATTCACTACCTATATTTTATTTATCAATAAATATTTTTTTCTTTCTTAAAAGATTCTCTTACATCATTACAAACTTTATCTAAGTCACTTTTTAAACTATTTTTATTGAAACCTATAATCTCTGATATTTGTATGATTTCTTTATCAACAACTCTATATCCTTCAGGACTGCCAATTTTAAATTTATGTGCCAAAATGCTTGATAAACGGACTAAAAGAGTTTTTTCTTCCAGTAAGCCTTTATTAACAAAATTTTCTATTGGATCTAAATAATGAAGTATAATCTGACAAATCTCTAAAGGAAAATTCCATTTTTTAGCAACCAACGCACCTATTAAAGCATGAGAAAAACCAAAAACTTTTTGCTCTGCATCAAAATATTCCCCCATAGTCCCAGATTTTATCAGTTTTAAAACTTCATCAAATTTCTTTCCTGTTGCACAAAAATTAAGTAGTGCAAGTTGGCCAAGAGAATGAAGCATTCCAAGTAAAAAAGCCTCATCTTGATATGGCTTATTTAAAAATTCACTAATTTTCGTAGAAAACATGGCTGTAGCTACACTATGTTCCCAGACAAGACTTTGCGCTTCTGTCATATCAGAATACATTTGCCTTACTGTTGCAGCATAAATAATCCCTTTTAAAGTCTTATACCCTATAACCATTGAAGCTTGCGATATAGTCGATATTTCTCTTTGTCTTGCAAACATAGCAGAGTTTGCAATGCGCAAAACCCGACTTACAAGTGCTGTATCTTTAGATAAAATTTTACTTAACTCTTGCCCAGATACATTCTCATTTTCCAATAATTCCATCGCTTTCCAAGCAACATTCGGCATTGGTGGGAGATCATCAGTTAAAGCTACAATTTCCCTCCAATCTGTAGCCACAACATCTTCTTTAAATATATCGATATCTGCCATAAAACCTTGAAAAAAAATTACACAGATAAGAAAACGTCAAATATCAAATAAAACTTTAAGCATTTTGTGAAATCTTAGGAATATTTATGGAATCTCCCGTACTAAACTGATAATCCTTAAAAATGTGTTCTGCAGATAATAATTCATAAGTATTATCTAAATTTTTAATCGTAGTTTCCTTCAACCTATAAGCATATTGTCCACAAGTCCAACATGTGCTCTTATAAAAATGTGAACAAATACACATTTTTTCTTTTATAGGACCAATAATTTTTTCAGAAATGTATTTTTTGTATGCATCAATATACTGACAAAGGCCATCTTTTGATAACATATACCCGAAAAGTTCACACTGAGGAATAAGTCTTGATGAAAGACAAGGACTATTTCTTAGCATTCGCATCAAATACCCTGTTGGAGATGAAGAGTTTACAACCACATCTTCCTTAGTAGCATTTAAATACTCTTGTTTAGTACTATCTGGCAAGGCGCACTCTTTTGAAATTAAAAATCTTGTAGCAACTTGAACACCACTAGCTCCTTGATTTATAAAGTTTACAGCATCTCCACCGGTAAAAACTCCCCCCGCAACTATAATAGGAATATTTAAATCTTCCTTTTTTAATAATTCTTGACATTCTACTAATATTTGAGAAAGTTTAAACTCCTTCCAATCTTCCCCAAAACCTAAATGCCCCCCAGCAAGAGGCCCTTCAATTATAATATAATCAGGCATCCTATTAACTCTTTTTGCACTTCTTAAAAAAACTCTTAATGCCCTATCACTTGATACTATAATACCAATTTTTGCATCTCTAAATCTTTTATGATTTTCAATTAACCCCAAACTATACATATGCACCCCCGCAGAAAGCGTTATTCCATCAACTCCTGCATCAAGGGCCCCAATTAATCTTGTCTTTAAAGATTCTATCGGATCTCCCATAGTAAGTTTTTCCATCACATTTACAAAGATTCCACCATCTCCTCTTTTTCTTTCCATCACACTACCTATATAACGCTTTTGAGCGTCATATACTTCATTCATATCAAACTTAATTTTTGATTTATCAAAATTTCCTACATTCCATTTTAGACTATCAAACTTTCTCTGACTATAATTAGTTCCTAACTCTCTATCACAAACAGTTGGAGACATCGCATCAGAAATATGCCCGATACCGCCAAGTCTTGCTATTTCTAATGATAGCGTTGCATTTGATATATTAACCCCCATTCCACCAAGTACAATTGGAACATAAAGATTACTGCCTAGTTTTAATCTGTAATTATCAAGTTTTTCCATAGCGTCTAGTATAAAATTTTTTTTTAATAACAGCAATAAAAGAAAAAATATAAAAATTAATCTCTAAGAATACAAAACTCCTTCATTTCTAGTTTTATCAATCATCAAAACTTCCTTCTTCTAAATTATCATTTGCTTGCGTTTTAGCAAATAAGCCTACGGCTACTGGAATTTTATCATTCCCAGGAATATATCTAGATTCAATCCTTCCATTAAGATTTGGAATTTTATTACTAATAAAAAATTGAGAAGAACCTCCTCCATCAAAATTTAAAGCATCCACACACTCAATTTCAGAAGAAACTAAAACTTTTTGCAAAATATCTAGTGTAATTCCAGAAAAAGTTTCAGTCGTTACAAAAATAATTAGTCTGCCTTTTTTATCTATACAAATCCCCGAACGCTTACTATTTTGAAAAGAATTTTTTGTTTCTGGAATAAGACCATTTATAAGCAATCTTGGTCCCGCTTGCACTGCTTCAAGTATTGAGTGATATTCAATATTATTTCTTCCGGAAATTTTTATATTCTTTCTTGTCGCCTGAAAAATTCCCGTTAAAGTTTTTCCTCCTGCATGAAGTCGATTAAAAACTCTTCCACGATTTATAACAAGACCTAACGCTTTTCCATTCTCATCAAAAAAATTAGCATTTATCGCAAGTACTGCATTACTTTTTAATGCTAACTGCTTTATGTCTAATCTTTTCTCTCCATACTCTTGAGCCCGTATCACTTTTACTTGATAATCTTTAAGCTTCGTTCTTATAAACAATAAATTACTTCCAAAAATTGGATGACTTTTTATTGAAATTTCTTTTACATCTAAATCTGGAGCTAGAGAAAACCACGTGTCATTTGAAAAAGCAGTACTTGAAAACACAATTAAAGCCAATATCATTTTAAAAATTTTCATAAACTTACTTTTAATAAAATCCCCATTTTTATTTATAATTAAATAATTTCAAACAAAGCTTTTCCTAAAATTAATTTTTTTTGTTCATCAATATCATCAAAATCAATACAAAGTTTTATTTTATGCGGATTATTTGCTGTCAAACTTCCGTGAATATCCCTTATAATTCCTTCCCCAAAATTTGGATTTCTAACTCTAAGTCCAATTTTTACTTCCTCAATTGATAATTTCCTAAAATTACCAATTTGCTCTCCTAAGTTCTGAGCCGGTTGAAGTAATGAAAAAGCAGTATCCTTCTTAGTGTTTTCATCAAAATTTTTCTTAATCTTTTTCTTCCACATCTGAGGTAAAAAATCAAAATTTGAAACATTTCCATAATCGATCATATCACTATCAAAAGAATGTTTAGAATTTAATATATCCCCTTGCATTCTTCTCTCATACATTCCCTCTTGACACTCTTGTTCTATCAATTCTGATGGAATATCTCTTAAAAATCTTGATTCTTGTCTTAACATTGTATCTGTATTTTTGCTATACATTGTTCGCTTTTTTGCATATGTCAAATAAAGCTTTTTCATAGCTCTAGTAATACCAACGTAACAAAGACGTCGTTCTTCTTCAAGTTCTTCTGGAAAATCAAACGATCTTGAATGAGGAACAAGCCCGTCTTCTAGTCCCGTAAAAAAGACTATTGGAAATTCTAACCCCTTTGCTAAGTGTACAGTCATTAATGAAACTACATTTTTAAGATTCTCATCTTGAGCATTTTTTGACTCAAATGATTCATCACTTCCTGATAGAGAAATTTTATCCATAAAAAAACTTAATGCTTTTTCATTATCACTTTGTCCATTAGATACCGTTCCTGCATAAGAAATAAGTTCTCGTATATTTTCTATCCTGCTCTCATTAGTAGGATCCTTTGAATTCTCTAAAAATGTTCTATATGTAGATTTTTCATATATAAAATCAAGCAAAGAAGGCAATGATACATCTTTAGATTTTTGTTCAAATTCATTTATTAAATTTATAAATACATTTATTTTAGGATTGTTTAAATTTTTTGACGCTTCAAATAAACTACTTTTTCTCGCTCTAGCAGACTCCATAAGATTAGTAACTGTTTGTTGCCCTATTCCTCTAGTAGGAACATTAACAACCCGCAAAAAAGCTTGATCATCACCTTTATTCACTACAAGTCTTAAATAGGCGACTATATCTTTTATTTCTTTTCTATCCCAGAATTTAAGTGTTCCATAAATCCTATATAAAATTTTCTTTGACATCAATGCTTCTTCTAAAGCACGTGATTGAGCGTTAGTTCTATAAAAACAGGCAATATCTTTAAATTGATATTTTCCACCAGAAATCAATTCTTTTATTTTTTCTGCAACATATTGTGCTTCTGAATTTTCATCAAGTGCAGAATACAATGTAATAAGCTCTCCTTTTTCACCTAACGTCCAAAGCTTTTTATCTTTTCTTGCCATGTTTTTTGAAATAATACTATTTGATGCCGATAAAATATTTGCAGTTGAACGATAATTTTGCTCTAACTTAACAACTACTGTATTTTTAAAATCCTTTTCAAATAAAGAGATATTAGAAGGTTTTGCTCCTCTAAAAGCATATATAGATTGATCATCATCTCCAACAACAAATATATTCTTGCGTTCTTTTGCTAGCAAATAAATTATATCATACTGAATAGTATTGGTGTCTTGAAATTCATCTACTAAAATATAATGAAATTTATCTTGATAATAGGATAATATATTTTGATTCTCTTTAAATAACTTTAAAGTATTTAAAAGCAAATCATCAAAATCCATTGCATTTAAAGTCTTCAATTCTTTTTGATAAACACCATAAACTTTAGCAACTACCTGCTCACGAAAAAAATCTTTTTTAGATATTATTGTTTTACTATTTTCAATATCCTCAGGAAATAAACAATTATTCTTAGATTGACTAATACGATTTCTTACATAATCTACTGGATATTCTTTATCATTTATCGATAAATCTTTAAATATTTTCTTTATAAGATTCTGAGAATCTTTTGAATCATAAATAATAAATGAATTACCATATCCTAAAAGTTCTGCATGTTTCCTTAAAATTCTTACAGACATCGCATGAAAAGTTGAAACCCACAAAGAATTAACTTGCCCCCCAAGTAACCCAGAAAGTCTATCCTTCATTTCAGTAGTAGCTTTATTAGTAAAAGTCACTGCCAAAATATTTGAAGGAAAAACATTATGATTTAAAACTAAGTTTGCAACTCTCCTTGTAAGAACTCTAGTTTTTCCACTACCTGCACCTGCCAGAACTAAAATTGGCCCATCAATATGCAATACTGCTTCTTTTTGCTTATCATTTAGATCATTTAAGACATCAATTTTTTCTTCATCATCGAACAATACAAAATCATCACTAAACAAAATAAAACCTCCTACTTTATTTTTTTACTATAAAAAGTTTACCAATTAAAAATTTTTTTAAAATAGTTATTTTTTAAATTTTATTTTGTAAAGCTAAAAAGACTTTAGTGAACAATCATTTTATAAAATAATTGTTATACCTAAATATCATTGGCTTTTGATTTTTAAATTTTCTTTCTCTACTTATAAATTTAAAAGTCACTCCCAACTCTTTACCTAATAAAACTACAACATAAATAGCTAACAATAATATTAACAACATTTCTAAAAATTCTAACATGATACCAACCCTCCATATGATTTATAAATGCAACCTAGCAACCCACAACAACACACAACTTCTAGTATTCTTCTATATCAAAACTAGAATAATACTGCAATACTTATTCTAGTTTTTTTCTACATAAAACCTAAAACTTCTTGTTTTTATTGCATATTTATTTTAAAAATAATTAAGTGTACTATTTATTTATGGAAGAAAATTTAACAAATGACATTTCTATAAAATTTTTACAAAAAGTTCAAAAGCCATCACGATATCTGGGCACAGAAATAGGAAGTATTCATAAAGATATAAAAAATGTGGACCTTCATTTCTGCCTATCATTTCCTTCGACATATGAAATAGGAATGTCTTTTACAGGCTTTCAAATTCTTTATCAAATGATAAATAAAAAATCTAATTTTTTTGCAGAAAGAGCGTACCTTCCAGATAGTGATCTTATAAAAATTTTACGTGAACATAATTTTCCCTTATGTTCTTTAGAATCCAAAACTCCCTTAAAAAATTTTGATATTATTGGTTTTAGTTTGCAATATGAATTATCAATTCTTGGAATTTTAGAAATATTAGATTTATCTCATATTCCACTACTTAGAAAAGATAGAGATGAAACTTTTCCACTTATCTTCGCTGGAGGTCCTCTTTGTTACAACCCACTTCCCTTTAGTGATATTATCGATGTGTTTTCAATTGGTGATGCTGAAGATACATATATGGATGTTCTAGAAACAGTAACAAAATTAAAAAAATCTAATGCAAACAAAAATCAAATCTTAGAAAACATAAGTCATATGGAAGGAGTTTTTGTACCAGAATTTTTTAATGGCAAACCAAAAATAAAAAGACAAGTTGCAAAAAATTTTGAAAATATTTCTTCTTTTAATAATCCAATAATACCCTTTTGCAACATTATACATAATAGATTGGCAATAGAAATACAGCGTGGATGTACGCGTGGATGTAGATTTTGTCAAGCTGGATTTCTGTATAGACCTGCTAGAGAAAAAAGTTTAAAGAAAAACTTTGAAGACATTATCACATCAATTAAAAATACGGGGTTTGAGGAAGTAAGTCTATTATCATTAAGTACAGCAGATTATTCTTGCATAATAGAATTGTTAAATCTTTTAGTTCCATGTTTAGCCCCACATAACGAAACAACAATTTCATTTCCATCCACAAGAGTAGATAAGCTTCAAAAAGATTTCTTAGAACATGTTCAAGAATCAAATAGAAAAAGTTTTACAATAGCCCCTGAAGGAGGCTCTCAACATATAAGAAATATTATCAATAAGGGAATTACAGAGACACAAATTTTTGAAGCATGTCAAAATGCATTTTCATTAGGTTGGAATTCTTTAAAAATGTATTTCATGATTGGACTTCCATTTGAAACAGATGATGACATTCTAGAAATTGCAAACTTAGCTTTACGAATAAAAAAACAGTTTAGTAAAAAACATATAACGATTAGCGTTTCTACGTTTGTTCCAAAATCACATACCCCCTTTGAAAGAGTGTTACAAATAAACGAAGATGAAACTGTAAGAAAGCAAAAATTATTATTTGATAAACTTCGTAAATATAAAATTGATTATCGTTTTAACAATGCATTTACATCATCATTAGAAGGATTGATTGCAAGAGGCGATGAAAAACTTACACCTCTTTTCCTAGAAGTTTTTAGAGAATATCCAAAGGAAGAAATTACAAAAGAATTTATGAATAAAGACATTTGGGAAAATGCATTAAAAAAATGCAATATCTCAGTAGATTCTTATTTAAGAAAGAGAACTGATGATGAATTATTACCTTGGAAAATAATAGAAACTGGAATTGATGATAAATTTTTAGCAAATGAATTTAAAAAGGCAAAGGAAGAAAAATTAACTTTAGATTGTAAGAATAACACTTGTAATCAATGTGGAATTTGTAAAACTTTAAACGTAAAAAACATTATAGAAAAAGATTCAAAATTTCAATTACCAATAAATTTTAAAAATCCGATAACGTCAATCATCAAAGAAATACCATTACAGAATATCATTATAGAATTCAATATAAAAAATCACATTCATTTAAACTTCTTTCATATTTAGAAACTATGAGCGTTTTTATTCGAGCTTTAAGGAGAACTGATTTATCTCTTATTTACACAAAAGGTTTTACACCAAGAATAAATTTAAGCTTTGGTCCCCCACTTCAATTGGGAATTGAAAGTTATGTCGAATTAGTGGATTTAAAATTATCAAAAGATACTCTAGAAAAAGACATTCTAGATAAATTAAATAAAGAACTTCCTAAAGATTTAGCTATACTAAACGTAAAAAAGATTGATGCAAAAACATCATCTATTCAAAGCACAATAGAATCTATAACATACACAGTGACAGGGTTTAATAAAACATTAGAAATAAATTCAAACTGGAAAGAAATAATAATCTTAAAAAAACAAAATAAAAAAACGCTTCAAATTCCACTAGAAAAATTTTTAAGCGTTATGGAGAATAAAAATAATCTCTTAATTTTTAAGACTATCTTTTTTAATGAATCATCCGTAAAACCTAAAGATGCTTTTTTTTACTTAACAAATAAATGCTTGGAAGACTTTAACACAACAAAAGAAAGTGTTTCTTATAAAAATTCTTAAGTGTAAAAGTGTAAAAAGTGCCAAGACATTTAAAACTCTAATGGCAAAAAGAGCTTAAGAACAAAATGTCTCAAAAAATTTCAATATAAAAAAACAAAAGCCTTAACTAACGAAGAAACGCAAGTCTCTCTTTTATATCATCAGTATCTAGCTCATACATACGAAGATTTTCTTGTAAAAAAATTGGATCCAAATCTAGTTGTAAAGCTATCCAAGCAAAGCTAAAAGGGGTTTTAGGAGTTAACTCATTAAAAATCCATTGCCTTGCACTTCTTACAACATGGCGTTCACAACGCGCAGAACCAAAAGCATCACAGATAGCCCTTGAAAGGATTGCTGCTAATAAATTTCTTTCTGGCTTAACAGCAGACTGAATATCTTGAGAATCTTGATACTCTGAAGAAAAATAATCAATAGTAGATAAATTACTCATACGATATCTCCGATATGAGGTTAATAGTCCTTCAGGATAAATTCTTAAAAGAATTTATCTACGCAAAATAAAAAAATAACTAAACCTAAACTTATAAATAAACAAGATCTAATAATCTTGAGAAAAAACTATAATAAACCGAAATTATTTAACAATTTACATTGCCATTACTTTAAGCAAGCTAAACTAACAGTGTTTTTATAATTTTATTCTAAAATAGTCAATAATTATTTGTAATATTTTAAAATTATTAGAAAAAAACTTTAAATAAATTAAACATGCAATAAAAAGCTTCGTATTTTCAACATGTTACCAAAAACGCCTTACATAAAAAAAACAACATAAACAGAACATGGTTTTAAAACGGACTTTCTATTCTATCGAAAAACTTTATTTTCTTTAATGCCTTATTTTCTTTTATTTCTTTTTTAGAAAAGATTACTTCATCAAAAAAATTTTCTCCACAAAGTGCAAGGCTAATTCCATAATTAGTTATCTTAGGAATATTTACAACTCTAAAAAACTTTTCATTATTTTCAATTTTTGATTTTTGAAAAACCATAGAAGAGTATTTTATTCTATGTTTATTGTAACCAGTTAAAGTATCAAGTTGTTTTACAAGTTTTGAATCCAAGCCTCCTAAACATGTATGACACCAATCATTTTCACAGTTTAACATCCTACATTCTCCTTGGTGTGTACATGGATATAAAATAGACAATTTATATTTTTCCAAAATTTTATTTCTTATCTTCATCAAGTTTTGTGCACAACTTTTCAAGGCTGGTTCCATAAAAATTAAAATTCCATTATCAGCCAACAATTTATTTACATTATCAAACAGTCGCAAAAAATCCTCTTCCGAAAATTCATTAACAGAATTAAGGACAGTTATTACATCATAGGAATTTCTAAATAAACTTTTAAAATCTTGAGTAATGTTTATATTTAAAGACGAAGAATAAG
>CAZHFA010000037.1:9660-10111 GCA_964531865.1 uncultured Bdellovibrionales bacterium | reverse complement strand
TAGAAGCAAATCCTATGGCGAAGTTGTGTGTTGATTGCAAATCTGCAGAGGAAATTAGAGAGAAAAAGTTTGCTAAAGCAGGTGGAAATTCTACGAGTGAGGGGTCTGGAAGTTTCGAAGATTCAGAATAGTTTTTGAATTTTGTTTCAAAAAAATTTTTTATTCTATTGTAAAAAAGCTTTAAATTTTGTAATATTTTTAAAGTTTTTTGTTGGCCAGTAGCCAAGCGGTAAGGCACTAGGTTTTGATCCTAGCATTCCGCAGGTTCAAATCCTGCCTGGCCAGTTTTCTTTTTTTTCTTTCTGTATATATTTTGTTATTGTTGGCCGGTCGCCAAGTGGTAAGGCACTGGATTCTGATTCCAGCATCCGCAGGTTCGAATCCTGCTCGGCCAGTTCTTATAATTCATGCTTTTAGCATTAGATTTTTATTCAATTTTATGACGCTAAAA
>CAZHFA010000037.1:0-9650 GCA_964531865.1 uncultured Bdellovibrionales bacterium | reverse complement strand
TCTATTGATTTTTATAAAGATTTTTTATTTAAAAAATTTTTTTTCTTAGTCTCTTTATATTGTTTTTTGTTATAAAAATATGTAGGATTTCGTTTAGCAAAAAGCTCTCATTTTATTTTTTTAAAACGTGGTTTTTTTATCTTTTATTTTTAGTAATTCCGTGTTACTTTAAGTTAGTTTAACTAATTAGTTTTTAGTGTGACTTTTTGTGTTGTAGTTAAAAAGGAATTATCCTCTTGAAACATTAAGGATGCGATTATGAATGATTTAACAGAGAAACTTAAGGCAAGTAAGGCTGTAATTAAAGTGTTTGGAATTGGTGGTGCAGGTGTAAATGCTGTTAATAATATGTTGACTTCTGGATTGGAAGGAGTGGAGTTTTATGCAGCAAATACTGATGCACAGGCTTTATTATCTAGTAAAGCTCCTGGAAAGATTCAGATTGGAGGAGAAGTTACAAAAGGCTTGGGAGCTGGGGCAGATCCAGATGTTGGCTACGCAGCGGCAAAGGAAAGCGTAGAAGAGATTAGAAAAGCTTTAGAAGGGGCTGATATGGTCTTTTTAACTGCTGGAATGGGCGGTGGAACTGGAACGTTAGGTGCTTCAGTTGTTGCAGAAGTTGCAAGAGAAATAGGTTGTTTAACAGTTGGTGTCGTCACTAAACCTTTTTTATTTGAGGGAAAAAGAAGATCAAAGAATGCAGATAGAGGAGTTGAGGAATTAAAAAAGAGTGTTGATACGTTAATAACAATTCCTAATCAGAGATTATTATCTATTGCCGGAAGAAATACATCTTTAATAGATACATTTAAAAAAGCTGATGATATTTTGTATCAAGCCGTAAAAGGAATAAGTGATTTAATCATATTTGAAGGACTTGTAAACGTCGATTTTGCTGATGTTAGAGCTGTTATGTCAGAAATGGGAATGGCGATGATGGGAGCAGGTTCGGCAACAGGCGATAATCGTGCTGTAGAGGCTGCTGAGAAGGCAATATCTAGTCCTCTTCTAGAAGATATATCGATTCATGGGGCAAGAGGTGTTCTTATCAATATTACTTCATCTCCAGATGTTACTTTACAAGAAGTAAATGAAGCAGCAGAGCTTATTCAAGCTGAAGCACATGAGGATGCTAATATTATTTGGGGTATGGTAATTGATGAAAATTTAAAAGATGAAGTCAGAGTCACTGTTATAGCAACTGGTTTCGAAGATAATATGGAAATTAAGAAGCCAACAACTATTCAAACATTAAGAGAAGAAAAGCCTTCTTTTTGGGGAGGTCGTCCAAAGGTTTCAGAAAGTTCTCAAAGTGTTACATCTAGTGTTAGAGTTGGAAAAGTTCCAGTTCTTGGGGGAGATAATAGTGAAAAGCATGAAATCCCTACATTTCTTAGAAAGGATGCAGATTAAATATTTTTCTAAATTTTAAGAAAAAATTTTAAGAAAGAAGCGTAATAAAAAAATTTTTATTACGCTTTTTTTTGTATCTGTTTTTAAAATTATAATACTTAATAAGTCTTGGGGAATTTTTAATATATATTATTTTGGAAAATAAAAAAGTAGGTTAACATAAAAATGGTTTTACCTTAGGTAATAATTTTATAAAATTTTTGTATTATGAAGTGGTATTTGTCTATTAAAATATTTGTAACTTTTATTATAATTATATTTAGTATTTTTAATTTTTCTTACATTGAAAAGAGCCCTAACTTATCATTGTCTTTAATAGTGATATTTGTCTTGTTGATTTTTTCTTTGATAAATAAGGATAAAATTTCAGTAAAAAGTATTAAAAGAAATTTATATGAAAAAAAAGAAACCGGATTAGATTTGATTTTTAATCATCCTGCTAAAATGCTAATTGTATATTTTTTATTAGTAGCTTTTATTGGAACAGGAATGTTGTTGTGTCCGTTTTCAATACAATTAGATAATATAAAAATTGTTGATGCTTTTTTTACAGCTGTTAGTGCAGTTTGTGTTACTGGCTTAACTGTGTTAGATACAAAAAATGATTTTTCAGCTTTTGGGAAATTCGTCATATTATGTTTAATTCAACTGGGTGGCTTGGGAATCATGAGCATAGCTAGTATTGCTCTTCATACGATAGGAAAAATTAGTTTACGTCATGAAAAATTTTTATCTCAAGATAGGGAGTTATTTCGAGGTGATTTAAAAAAATCTTTATTATTGATTATAAAATTTACTTTTATTGTGGAAATAATAGGTGCATGTTTATTAAGTAGTTTATTTTATTTTGAAGGATTAGATATTCGTGTAGCTATTTGGAATGGAATTTTTACTTCCGTATCTGCTTTTTGCAATGCAGGATTTTTTCTAGAATCAGATAATTTAATTCGATATCAGTTAGTGCCAAGTGTTTTATATATTATTTCGTTTTTGATTATTTTAGGTGGATTTGCTCCAGCTACCGCAGTTTTTATTCCAGATTGGATTAAAGGGAAAAAAGTATCTGTCCATGTGTGCATATCGATTGTAATTACAATTTTTTTGTTGTTTTTTGGAACTGCTAGTTTGTTATTTTTTGAATGGAATAATTCACTTGATGGACTTTCAGTTTTAGATAAAATAAATAATGCATGGTTTATGTCTGCATCTTTAAGAACTGCAGGATTTAATTCAATAGATATTTCCAATGTATTATCTCCAACTATTATCATTATGTGCTTTTTAATGTTTGTCGGAGGTAACCCAGGAGGAACTGCAGGAGGAATAAAAACTACAACATTTGCAGTGTTGTTTTTGGCTTTTTGGAAAAACATAAGAAATAAAGATGTTATTATTGTAAATTGTAGAGAAATAAAATATAAGGTTGTAATAAGTGCGATAACAATTTTTATAGCTACTTTACTTGTCTTTACATTTCTTCTTTTCATGCTATTAGTGACTCAATCAATATCCACGAAAAGTTTAATATTTGAAGTGACATCTGCACTTGGAACTGTTGGGCTTTCACTAGGGATTACTCAATCTTTAGATGAGATTGGAAAGATAATAATTATTTTTGCTATGTTTATAGGGCGTATTGGTTCTCTAACGCTTTTTACTCTTTTAGGTGACGATAAGTCATTTCAAAAAATACAATATCCACCTGCAAAAATAAGTTTAACATAAATTTTTTATTATTTTATATTTGAAGGATTATTTAATGACAAAACAAATTTTAATAATTGGACTTGGAAATTTTGGAATGTCTTTAGCGAAATCTCTTTCTCAAAAAGGAGCGGAGGTGCTGGCAATAGATAAAAAAAGAACTCTTGTTGAAGAAGCAAATGAGTTTGTGTCTGAAGCTGTTATTATGGATGCAACAGATGAGGCAGAGCTTACTAAGTTTGAGCCTCAACATAGAGATTGTGCTATTTGTGCCATTGGGGATGAGTCAAAAGAAAATTCAATTATATGTACCGCTCTTTTAAGGCAGATGGGAGTTCCACTTATCGTATCAAGAGCGAATGATAAGCTTCATGAAAGAATTTTAAGATTGGTTGGAGCACATAAAATTGTTAATCCTGAAGATGAGTTTGGAAGAAGGTTTGCAAATAAGATATTGTACAGAAATGTTATAAATGAAACATTACTTGGTAATGATTTACATCTAGTAGAAATTTGTGCACAACCTAGTATGATTGGAAAGAATTTAATAGAGCTTTCACTTCCTAAAAAATTTGGAATTGTTGTTGCTGCAATAAGAAGAGGTAAAGAAACTGAAATCACACCTCCTTCTCCGAATGAAAAAATATCTCAAGGAGATAATTTAATTATAGTAGCCAATGAAGATGCTATAACAAAACTGATGAAAGAGTTTTAAAAAATTAAAAATAATATTTGGAATTTATATAAAATGAAATTATCACATTTAGTAAAGATTAGTGCTTCATTTTTATTGTTAATAAATTTAATAATTGCCTTTGGGGCTATTTGGTTATTTATGCGAGTAGTACCTGCAATTGATTTAATAGTAAAAAATAACGTTTCATCTTTAGAAGCATGTCAAATAATGCTGACGTCTTTAAGTTCTGTATATGATGAAGGTTCTATAAAAAAAAATTTAATAAATTTTGAATATGGCTTAAAAAAAGCAAGAGAAAATGTGGCAGTAGATGATGAAAAGGTGGCATTAGGTATTATAAAAAGAAGCTATAAAAAAGCATTTAATAATGATATTCCTTCCAAGAAAGAAGTTATTTTTGCAGATAATTATTTAGCAGAAATAAATGCAAAAGAAATTTTAAGATTAAAACACGAGGCCAAACAGGTAAGTGAAAGAGGGGCTTGGGGAGTTGTATTTATGGCTGGAATGATGTTTTTTTTGTCATTGTTATTTTTGTATAGGTTTGATAAAAAATTATTACACCCGATTGAAGAATTGTATCATGTTATGAAAGCCTTAAAAAATGATGATAAATTAAGGAGGTGTTCAGTAGTAGGAGAAGATAAAGATATAAAATTAATATTTGATCAAGTTAATAAACTTTTAGATGAGAGAATAAAATATGAATAGTAATAATATTGATGTTATAGCTGAAGTTCCTGATATTCATTCTTCCTCTAGTGAATACGCAAAAAGATTTTCCGGTGAGTTTGGAAAGTGGGCCTTAAATAAGCAGGGGAATGCAGTTTTAAAAATTTTATCAAAGTATAATAATATAAAAACAGTTCTTGATGTCGGTGGAGGACATGGGCAGTTAACTCCTTTTTTGGTTAAAAAAAATTATGATATCACAATTTATGGGAGTTCTGATGAATGTAAAAGTCAAGTTGAGAAATTTCTAAACAATAAAAATTGTAAGTTTGAGATTGGAAGTTTAATTAGTCTTCCTTTTGAGGATAAAGCATTTGATGCAGTTTTATGTTTTAGACAGATTTGTCATCTTAACTCTTGGCAAGATGCGACAAAAGAGCTCATGCGAGTATCTAAACAGATTGTAATAATAGATTATCCGACATATAAAAGTTTTAATATTTTAAATAAGATTTTTTTTAAATTAAAAAAGAAAATAGAAAAAAATACTAGAACATTTAAAATTTTTCATGATCAAGAGATAGATAGCGTATTTTCTCAAAATGGATTTTGCTTAGGTGAAAAAATTCCACAATTTTTTTTACCACTTGTTTTTTATAGAATAATAAATAAAAAATTTTTGTGTAATATTTTTGAGTCATTTTTTGATTTGTTTTGCTTAAGAAAATTTTTTGGCTCCCCAGTTATTATTGAGGCAAAGAGAAAGTGAAGTTAATTATAAACTCTGATGATTTTGGATTTTCAAAAGGCATAAATAGAGGAATTATTACTGCTTATAATGAAGGACTAATTAGCACAACAACAATTATGATTACTATGGAAGATGCTGAAGATGCGATTTCTCTTTGGAAAAAAAATTCTTCTTTAGGCTTAGGGCTTCATGCAAATATTACAAAAGGAAAGTCATGTTTGGGGCTTAAAAGTTTAGTAGATGAAAATGGGGAATTTCGTAAAATAAACGACTTTGAAAATTATATTCTTAACAAAGATGATGTTTATAATGAATTAAAAGCTCAGGTCGAAAAATTATTATCATATGGTGTTTTCATAGACCATTTAGATTGTCATCATCCTATCCATGCAAATAAAACTGTAAGGGAAGTTACAGCAAAAATTTGTAAAGAATATAATTTTCCAATACGAAGTGAACATCCACTCTTAGTAAAATTTTTTCGAAGTGAGGGAATTTTAACTACAGATGTTTTTTGTAAAAATTTTTCTAGAGAAAATGCAAAGGCAGAAACAATAATAAAATTTTTGGATGATAATTTAGATAAAGAAAGTTGTGAAATTATGACTCATCTTGGATTTATGGATGATGAAACAAAAAAACGAACAACGTATCAAAAAAGAGATAAAGAGATTGATGAATTAAGAAAAGTAAAATCACTAGGATATTATAAAAAATTTGAGTTAAATACGTTTAATTCTCTTTTTTATAGAAAAAAAGAGAGAGGCAGGTTTTTTTAACCTTTAGCTTAAAAACCTTTTCTAAGCAACCTCTCTTTAAAAAGTTTGTCAATGTTTCTTTCCCATGTGTTTTTCTTCAATCATTTTTACGAATGTCATAATGGCCCCTTCGTATATACGAAAATAGGGATTTTTGTACAAATCTCCAGCCGTTTTTGTGACCAAAAAATGCCCTAACAAATCTATTGCCAAGAAATCCTTAGAAAAAGCCTCCAAAGATTTTTGTCCTGCACAAATATCTGCTTTACAAATTGCCCAATGGAGCTTTTTTCTCAAAATTGACAAATAGTTTTTTTGAAGACTAAGCCTTTTAGGCATTTTCGTTCTAATTGAAGGTTTCACATCCCGTAATTGAGCACAAACTCTATGAATATCAAGAGTCATACTTTTTATCCTCTGGGTGAAAAAATTGGCAAAAAAACGTTTTCCCTGCCTCTTCTGTTGAAAGAATATAATAAAAAAAAGATATTTTTAAAAGACTTTTTATTTATTTTTTTATAAATGAAACTTTTAAATTGTTATTTTTATCTAATCTCTGTAAGACTATTATTCATTATAGGGGAGTTATTAAAATGTCTATAAAAAAAATGTTACGCTTTGCGATTGTTTATGATTTTGATGGCACACTTGCAAGAGGAAATATTCAAGAAAATTCATTTTTACCAGAAATTGGTATTAAAAAAGAAGATTTTTGGAAAGATGTAAAAAAAATAACAAAAGATAATCAAATGGATGAAACTTTGGCTTATATGTATATGCTTATTTTAAAAGCTAAAGAAGCAGGAAATATAAAAATAGATAAAGCCATGCTAAAAAAACATGGAAAATCTGTAAAATATTTTAGTGGAGTTGAAACGTATTTTAAAAGAATAAATGCTTTTGCTAAAAAACAAGGCGTTTTGTTAGAGCATTATATTGTTTCAGCAGGAATTAAGGAAATGCTTGAGGGAACAAGTATCGCAAAGAATTTTAAATATATTTTCGCGTCTAGTTTTAAATATGATAAAAGTGGAATTGTTGAATGGCCTGCGGTTGCAGTTAATTATACGACTAAGACTCAATATTTATTTAGGATAAATAAGGGAATTTATAATATTTGGGACAATGAAAGCGTAAATAGACATATGCCAGATGATGAGAGAGTTATTCCTTTTGAAAATATTGTTTATATTGGTGATGGCTTTTCTGATGTCCCTGCAATGAAAATAATAGAGCAACAGGGAGGGACTTCAATTGGCGTATATGATCCTAAAAATGTGGAAAATAAATTTTATGTACAAGATCTTATAAAACGTCGTAGGATATCTTATGTTGCTAAGGCAGATTATAAAAATAATGGAGAAATAGATGTACTTTTAAAATCTATAATAAAACAAGCGGGAATAAACAATTTATTTTTAAATTCTTTTTAATCTACCTTGTAGTTTATAAAAGTTTTTAAAGAATCAAATAATTTTTCATCTGTGATAATTCTTGGTACTTTGTTTTGCCCACCTAATTTGTTTCTACTTGCCATCCATCTTGAAAATGTGCCTTCTTTTACGACTTCTATTATTGGTGAATTTAATCCATAACCATTTGCTCTATGTGATTTATAATCTTCATTTCTTTGACATAATCTTTCATCAATTTTTGTGGCAAAGATATGTAGCATATTTTTTAATGGAATTTCTCCCTTAAACTCCACGATGTAAAGATGACATCCAATTTCTGAAATATTTTTTGGAAAAACGCTTCCTACAGAATAATCTAGAATTTGTTTATCTATAGATTTTGAAGCATATGATAAAGCGTCTTCAATTTCTCCTAAAATTAGATGTTCTCCAAAAGATGAAAGATAATAAGAAACTCTTCCTGTTATCAATAACCTTGGTGGATTTAAATCTATAAATTTAATGGTATCTCCGATAACATACCTCCAAAGTCCAGCACATGTTGTCATAATAATGGCATAATTTATGTTTTTTTTAATATTTCCTATAAAATGGATAGTAGGATTTTTAGAGTTTAATTCTTCAATGGGAATAAATTCATAAAAAATATTATTGTCTAAAATCATTCGTAATCCTTCATTTGTCGCTTTATCTTGAACTGCAATAAAGCCTTCACTTGCAGGATAAACCTCTCTAAGTTCTGCATTACTTTCTTTTAAAAGATTCTTAAAAATATCGTAATATGAAGAAAAATTAACTCCTCCATGAACAATCATTTCTAATTTTGGAAAAATATTTTTAAATAAAAGTTCTTTATTGGGAAAAATTTCTTTATATTTATTCATAAAAATTAAAATCCAATTAGGAACGCCACTTATAAGTCTAATATCTTCCTTTAAAGTCATTTTAGATAAGATATTTATTTTTTCTTCCCAATCTTTTATTAGTGATGTTTTTTTATCTGGAAAATAATTTTTTTTAAGCCACCAAGGAATATTTGCAGTTGTAATACCACTTAAATCTCCACTATAAATTTTTTTTGCTTCTTTTATTAAATCAGTACTTCCACCTAGTAGAAAACTTTTTCCTTTTAAAAGAGTAGATGTCGGGTTATTTAAAAAATGCCAAGTTAAAAGGTCTAATCCTGCTTTTACATTGCTTTTTAACATTTCTTTTGTAAGTGGAATATATTTTGTAACGCCTAAGCTTGTTCCTGAAGTTACAGCAAAATATGGGACAGTTCCTTTATAAGTACAATTCTTTAATGTTGGAAAATCTTTTTTCCAATACTCATTCCAAAAATTATCATAAGTTCTTAAAGGAATATTTTTTTGATAATCAGCAAGAGTTCTTATCGATTTAAAATTATGATCTTTTCCAAATTTTGTATTAGATGATTTTTTTAAAAGGTTAAAAAGAATTTTTTTTTGTGTTTCAACAATATTTTTCTTTTCTAGTTGTTTATACCTATATTTTGCATATTTTTTGATAAGGAAATTTAAATTCATATTTTTTATGCTATTAAAAGACGACCTGTTAAACAAGATATTTTTAAAAGAGATACTAGTAAAAAATATTATATTTTATATAATACATAACTGATAATTGGTAAAAATTTTTAAATAAGACAATCAAAAAATGAAGGAGCAGAAATGAAAAAATTTGATGAATTAAAAAAAGTTCATGTAGTTGGAATTGGTGGTTCTGCGGTAAGTGCTGTTGCAGAAATTTTATTAAAAAATGGTGTTAGAGTTACAGGTTCTGATATGGCACAAAGTGCTACAACTAGGTATCTTTCAAGTATCGGAATAAAAATTTTTGATAATCAATGTAAAGAAAATTTAATGTTTGATGGAAGTCTTCCGGATTTAGTGTTGATATCTCCTGCACTTTTATTTTTAGATCCAAATAATACAGAAATTGTGGAAGCAAAGAAAAATAATATTCTAGTGATTACTTGGCAAGAGTTTTTAGGAGATTATTTAAACTCAATAAATAAAAAAGGATTGCTTGTAAGTGGAAGTGAAGGGAAAGGAACCACTTGTGGAATTTTAACTTGGATTTTAAAAGGAACAGAGTTCGATCCGTTAGCAATTTTAGGGGCAAAGCTTAAAAACATAAATGAAGTCGGAGAAAATTCAAATATTTATAGAGGGAATGGTTCAACCTATATTTTAGAAGCTGATGAGTTTAATAAGAAT
>CAZHFA010000036.1:2716-10116 GCA_964531865.1 uncultured Bdellovibrionales bacterium | reverse complement strand
AAAAAATAATAATTTTGATGGAACTTGGGATAGAGCATTTTTTAATAAAAAATTTTACTCTTACTTTGGTCTTACGCCGCTTATAATTTATTATGTGTTTTTTTGGATGACAAAATCGCTTCCCTCTGACCCTATTGTTTCTTTTATATTAGCAAATTTAAGTATTTTTTTTATTTTTGGAGCAATAAAAGAATTAGCTATTTTTTATTGTAAAAAATTTAATATCGTACCACTAATTTTTCTTTCAATTACAGCTGTTTTTAGTAGTACTGTGTATTTGACTCAAAGCTGTATTGATTTTTATTATATGACAGCACAATGTGCTGTTGCATTCTTAGCAAGCTCTATTTATTTTGCTTTCAAGGGCTATAATAATTTAAGGCATTCATACTTAAGAACAGTTTATTTTCTATTATCGGCAATTAGCATTTTATTGTTATTTCAATCTCGTTATAGCGTAATATTAACGGCTTTTGCGTTTATAGCTCCAAAACTTTTTGCTATTTTGTTCTCAAAATTACGATTTAAAGTAAGCTGTTTGTTATGTTTTTTTATACCAATAATAATTGGATTCATTATGTTTGGAGCATACAATTATTTTAGATTTAATTCTCCTTTTAATTTAGGGGCAATTTATCAATTAACATCTTACAATATAAGTCAACATTCATTTACACTTTTAAATAGCTTTCAAGGCCTTTTAATCGGTTTTTTTACACTTCCTGCATTTACGACATCGTTCCCTTTTATTAATACATCAATTCCGCAAATCTTAACTGGAAATTTTGTATCAATACTATATACAATTGGAGCTTTCTCTTTTCCATTAAATTGGGGGATTTTTTTTCTAGGAGCATTTTTGTCAAAAAGACACCTCTTAAAAAGTATTACTTATCTAAGTGTCATTATTTCAACAATAGTGATAGTTATTGTAACATTTAACTTTGCAGGAACAGATATTAGATACCTATCCGATATATCACTTTCATTAAGCTTAATTACAAGCTTAATGCTACTAGAGACAATTACATCTTCTAAAGGATTAACAAATGTTGTGATGTATAAAATAACTACCTTTATATGTATCACATCATGTATAATCGGTTTTTTGCTTATTTTTTCAAATGAAAGAAATTATATAAAAGAGCTTGCACCAGATACATACTTATCTGTACAAAGAAGCTTAAGCTTTATTAAGTAATTTTTTTATTTTGTAACTTGCAAATATTGATTAATGGATTTTGCAGCTTGTCTTCCCATTCCCATTGCAAGGATAACAGTTGCAGCTCCAAGGACAATGTCTCCACCTGCATAAACTCCATCTAAAGACGTCTTTAAGTTTTCATCCACAATAATTCGTCCCCTATCATCTACCTTTATTTCTGGCGTAGTTTTGGAGATAAGAGGATTAGATGAATTTCCTAAAGCCATAATTACAGAATCGCAATCAATTATGAACTCACTTCCTAAAATTGCCTCTGGCCTTCTTCTTCCCGAAGCATCAGGTTCTCCCAATTCATATTTTAGACATTCAATTCCAATTACTTTTTTCTTCTCATCACAAACTATTTTTTTTGGATTTGTTAAAAAGAGAAATTCAACTCCTTCTTCTTTTGCATGCATGACTTCTTCTTTTCTTGCTGGCATTTCATTCTCAGATCTTCTATATACCAGTTTTACATTTGCCCCTAATCTTCTTGCAACTCTTGCAGAATCCATTGCTACATTTCCACCACCAACTACAACAATATTTTTTGCATCATATAACGGCGTACAAGAAGATGGATTATATCCTTCCATTAAATTTACTCTTGTCAAAAATTCGTTTGCACTAAAAACTCCAACAGAGTTTTCTCCTTCTATTCCCATAAAAGTTGGAAGACCAGCTCCTGTTCCGATAAAAATAGCATCAAATCCATATTCTTCTTTTAATTCCTTTATTGTCGCAGTTCTTCCAATAACAAAATTCGTCTTAAATTCAACACCCATTTTTTTTAATTTTTCAATTTCTTTTTCTACAATTTTATTTGGCAATCTAAACTCTGGAATACCATAAATCAACACTCCCCCAAGTTTATGAAAAGCCTCAAATACCGTAACTTGATGCCCTTCTTTACGTAAATCCGCAGCGACCGTAATACTAGACGGACCACTTCCTATTACTGCTATTTTTTTTCCAGTTTCACTTTTTATTTTTATATCATCTTCAAAATTATTTTCTCTTGCATAATCTGCCAAAAATCTTTCGACTCTACCAATTGCTACAGATTTATCGATATCTTTAAAAGACTTTCCCAACACACATTGCTGTTGACATTGTTTTTCTTGTGGGCAGACTCTCCCACAAATTGCAGGAAGTAAAGTATCATTTTGCAAAATTTTATATGCTTCATGAAAATTTCCTAACGATGTTTCCTTTAAAAATTTAGGAATATTTATTCCCACAGGACATCCTTTAACACAAAAAGGATTTTTACATTCAAGACACCTACTTGCTTCAGTTTGTGCATTTTCTTTTGAGAAAGTATAAGTAACTTCCTGCATATTTTTAATACGTTCTTGTTTATCTTGCTCTCGTGCCTCTTGCACAGGAATTATTTTTTTTTCTTGAATTGTCAATTCTTCTTTTCTAAAAATTTTTTCTAAAATTTCTTTCATACTATTTTCTAAAAATTATAAATTAGATTTCAACCTACATTTATGATCAGCTTCTTTTTCAAAATCCTTAAACGTTCCTTGCCTAGCTAAAAGATTGTCAAAATCTAACCCCTCAACGTTAAATTCAGGCCCATCTACACAAACAAATTTTGTCTTCCCATTTATGCTAACCCTACAACCTCCACACATTCCAGTTCCATCAATCATTATTGTATTTAATGAAACAACTGTCTTTACATTATATTTTTGAGAAGTCATAGCACAAAACTTCATCATTACAAGAGGCCCAATTGCAATTACAAGATTAGTTTTTTCATCTTCTTTTTGACAAAACTCCGCCAAAGGCTCCGTTACAAGGGCTTTTCTTCCTAAACTTCCATCATCTGTACAAATCACGACATCATCTGCAAACTCTAAAAAACGATCTTTCCAGATTATTAAATCCTTATTTCTAGCCCCTAAAATCACGTTCACTTTATTTCCAGCCTCTTTAATTGCTTTAGAAATAGGATAAAGGGGAGCGACACCAACTCCTCCCCCAACACAAATTACATTTCCAAATTTTTCAATATGAGTAGGATTTCCAAGAGGGCCCGTTAGATACACCTCCTGCCCTACATTCAACCTAGATAATTTATAAGTTGTCGCTCCTACAGCTTGAAAAATCAATGAAACCCACCCTTCATACTTATTTGCATCTGCAATTGTAAGGGGAATTCTCTCTGCAAAATTTTCATTTAACATTAAAATTACAAACTGTCCTGCTTTTCTATTTTTAGCAATCTCAGGAGCAACAACTTTTATATGAAAAACTTCTTTTGAAAGTTGTTCTTTAAAAATAATTTTATTCATCTAAATTTTCTGCAACTCCTGGCCAAAGACAAACTATATTATTTTCATCACTTACATAGACATTAAATTCATCACCATAACGACAAAAACCGTACCTAACAGCTCCGCCATTATCCCTTAAAAGATCTCTACAAGCTTTATCTTCGCCACTTTCCCAAAGTTCCTGATATTTCTTTAACAATGAATTGTCATCTAAAAGTTCCCTATCTATCATTGCAATACAACGTGTATCAACAAAAACATTTCCAGTTGGTTCCTGCATTTTTGAAGATATTTCCTTTTTATCCACCCTCATATCTGATGGATGAATAATTATTGATAACGCATATGGATCTCTCTGAATACCATAAGTATCAGGTGTGATATCCACCACCTCTCCACCATAATCTCTAATTATATCATTTTTAACACTAGCATCTTCATCAATATTATTTAACATTTTTTCTATAAACTGTGGATTGGCTAACATAAATTGATCAATTAACACTAAAGAACCACTTTCTATAGCAATACGCTCCCTTTTGTTTCCAGCATCTGACTGATTATAATCTCCTCTTCTTGAATTATACCTTTCTGAAGATCTGCCATTTGATGAATATCTTCCACCATGTGATGAATATTTACTATCTCTTCCTCTACTTCCTGAATTTCTAGAATATCTTGATCCCCTAGAGCCTCTACTATCTTCCCTATCGTATCTACCTCTTCTCATAATAATTTTCTTCCCCTCGTATAAATATACATAAAATAAAAAAGATCCGATAAAAACACATTGTTGAACATTTTAAAATTTTTAAAGATGCTTAATAAAATATGACATCTTCGGATCATTTAATAACAATAAAAAATATTTCGCATATAGCATATAAATGTCTTTTTATAATAGCAAAATATAAACAACAAAAATCAATATCTTACATACAAAAGGCAACTCTTAGAAAGTGCCTTTTAAAAATAAACTTTTTTTAGTATAAAGTAATTTTTAATTTATTAAAAGTTACTATCTATAAATTTTAAAAATCAACCGATATTTTTCTTATATGGAAATTATAAATGGACAAAGTAACACATCAAACAACATTATTGATTTAAATCAAAATGTTAAATATTTAAGTGATATTTCTTATGACTTAACTCTCTATACTATTACAGGTACATACGACGACGAGATTTCGCTTTTTAGAGCCAAAAAATTTTGGGCACAAGCCTTTAATGATGTCTTTTTATTAGAGAAAAAATATGATTTTAATTTTAAGTTAAAAAAAGATTTAAATAAATTCCAGCTAATATGTTCTTTTGTGAGTGCATGCGGAAGATATGCTTTTTGGAGGATAAATAACAATCAAAATCCTGAAGTAAAATATCTAATAGAGATTTCTCATATGCCTTTTATATTTCAAAATTATGATGAAATAATAAATGGATATCCTAATTTTAAAAACTCAAGTGAGCAAGATATATTAGGTGAAGTAGAAGAAAAAACTAAAAATATTTCCGATATATTAAAAAAAATCATCTCAAAAATTTGCAAACACGATAATGAAAAAAAATAAATCCCGCATTTTTAGATATAAAAATATGTAAAAAAAATGAATCTTGACTTATACAAAAAATCATCATATAGTAAGTGTTACTTTCTGTATTGGTAATACCTACCAGAACACAGCCTGAAAATTTTTATCATTTAAAAAATCTTTACAGGTATTTTTCGGTCGTTAAAATTTAAAATATATTTAAGTATTCAATATTTTTTTCATAGACAATTTTACGGAAATTTTTGTTTACAAAACATTATTTAATATATTCAACTTAAACAATTTTAAGTTTTACGTTCTTATACTATTTAACAAAAATTAAAGGAAACATTTAAAAATGAATTTAAGTGAATTAAAAAAATTAAAAGCTGAAGATTTAATGAAACTTGTTGAGGAGTTCGAGATAGAAGGCGCAAATAATATGCGACGCCAAGATCTAATTTTTAGTATTTTAACTGCTAAAGCTGAATCCAATGGAAATATTTATGGTTCTGGCGTGTTAGAATGTTTACCAGATGGGTTTGGATTCTTAAGAGCACCTGATTATAATTACCTACCTGGATCAGATGATATTTATGTTTCTCCCGCACAAATAAGAAGATTTGGACTAAAAACAGGAGATACAATAGAAGGTCAAATAAGACCACCAAGAGAAAAAGAAGGTGAAAGATATTTTGCATTATTAAAAGTAAATTCTGTAAATGATGATAAAGTAGAAGTCTTAAAGAAAAAAACTTTATTTGATAATTTAATTCCAATATACCCAGAAGAAAAAATAAAACTTGAAAGCCAAAAAGGTGGGTTTTCTCCTAGGATTATAGATCTTTTTTCTCCTATAGGAAAAGGACAAAGAGCACTAATTGTAGCACCTCCCAAAACTGGAAAAACAATCCTTCTTCAAAATATAGCAAATGCAATAACTGAAAATCATCCTGAAATTGTTTTAATAGTTTTATTAATTGATGAAAGGCCAGAGGAAGTTACAGATATGGAAAGATCCGTTAAAGGAGAGGTTATAAGCTCAACATTTGATGAACCAGCACAACGTCATGTGCAAGTTGCAGAAATGGTCATTGAAAAAGCTAAAAGACTTGTAGAACATAAAAAAGATGTTGTCATTTTGTTAGATTCTATTACAAGATTAGCACGTGCATACAACTCTGTAGTTCCACCAAGTGGAAAAGTTTTATCAGGTGGCGTAGATTCAAATGCTCTCCAGAAACCAAAAAGATTTTTTGGAGCAGCTAGAAATATAGAAGAAGGCGGAAGCTTAACTATTATAGGAACCGCACTAATTGATACTGGCTCAAGAATGGATGAAGTAATTTTTGAAGAGTTTAAAGGTACAGGAAATATGGAATTAGTCCTTGATAGAAAACTTGTTGAAAAACGAGTTTGGCCTGCTATTGATATCAATAAATCAGGAACTAGAAAGGAAGAATTATTACTTGATGATGCAACACTTCAAAAAATGTGGATTCTAAGAAAAGTTATAAATCCATTAAGCGTTGTTGAAGCAATGGAATGGATTGAAGATAAGATGAAAGGCACAAAAAATAATCAAGAATTTCTTGATATGATGAAAGGTGCTTAATTTATAATATAAATTACTAAAGTTTGAATGTTTAATTTTCTAATATGATAAATTTAAATATTCAAACTTTTTTTCTAAATAAAGCTAGCTTTATTCATAAATCAAAAATCATTTGTAAAAAATTTACTCATTTAATTTTTTGGCACTAATTTTTTGAATATAGTTAGGCTTTAAATCTAAAAGAGGCGTCGAAGATGGCTTATTTGCCAGATAATAATATAACAAGACTTTAGAAGAAATTATTTCTAAAGGCACATAATCAAAATCAACATCACTAGATTCTTTTTTAAATAAATAAATTTTCCTATTACCTTGAGATAAGTAATTTTTTATAAAATCTTTTGATTCAAAAGATAACTTATCTTCTTTTAGATCATAAATAAAAAACATATCTTTTTTAGCTATGCTACAAACAAGACAATCTTCGTTTTGATTATCTAAAACAGCAATTGCTTTTAATAAGCTACTCTCCACAATTGGAATATTTAATGAAGAAGATATCCCTGTAATATAAGCATAACCAATTCTTAGCCCTGTAAATGACCCAGGCCCTTGATTTATAACAATAACACTAACATCATTTATTCTTACATTAGCTTCTTTTAGAAGAGCATCAATTAAATTTGATAACTCCTCATTGTTGCTATTTTCTGTCTCAACTTGTTTTGAATATATTTTTGCATTAGCAAAAACAGAAGCATTTAAAATAAAACTTGCTGTATCTATGGATAAAATTATATCTTTAACATCCATTTTTTCTC
>CAZHFA010000036.1:0-2704 GCA_964531865.1 uncultured Bdellovibrionales bacterium | reverse complement strand
AAAGCCTCATAATATCATTCCCAGTTGCAAATATCATAAGAAAAAAAAGTAAAAACATTCCAACCTGTGTTGCTGCCATTTGAATTTTTAATGGCACCGGTCTTCTAATACAAAATTCAATAAAAAAGAATAATAAATGTCCCCCGTCTAAAACAGGTATTGGAAGTAAATTCATAATAGCAAGTGTCATACTTATAAAGACAACTAAATCAAGTAAGTTACTCATTCCTTTTTTAGACTCACGTGCCGTAGTCTTTACAATCTCTATAGGTCCTCCCAAATGCTTAGTAGAAATAAGTCCCTCTACAAGCCCTTTAAATCCTCTATATGTTAATACTGTAATTCCTATCAATTTAGATGCAGAATATAACGGCGCCTCAATTGCAGAAACACTTACATATTCAAATTTAGGCATAATCCCAATTTTTAATCTCTCTTTTATTTTTTTATTATTTTCTCCACTTCCTTCACCTGCCATTGCTTTAAACTCTGCAGTATCTTCCATTGCTACAACATGAATTTTTTTTCTTTGTTCTTTGCCATTTTCTATTCTTTTAATATCAAGTTCAACTTTACCGTTTACCGCTTCACCAATTAATTTAGATAACGAATCCCAAGAATAAATTATTTTCCCATTAACCTTTAAGACTTCATCCCCTTCTTTCAATCCAGATTTTTCAGCTGGATATTCTGGAACTATCGTTCCAATAATAGGGGCATTAACAGGTTCTTGTGCTCCCCAAAAAAACACGACAAACATTCCCAATAAAAAAGCAAAAAGAATATTAAATACAGGCCCTGCCAAAACTATTAAAAATTTCTTCCATACAGATTTTGTTAAAAACCACTTTGATTCCGTCTTAGATAAAATTTTTGAATCTTCATCAAAAAATTTAGGATAGGAGTCTTCTTCAATTTCATGACTACTTTGATCATTCATTTTCTTAGAATCATTTTCCACATTTTTTTTATTTACATCTTTACTTTCATAAACTACAGAAGGGTCTTCTCCTGCCATACTTACAAACCCTCCCAAAGGAATAGCCCTTAATGAATACCAAGTTTCTCCAAACTTCCTAGTCCAAAGTTGTTTTCCAAAACCTACGGAAAATTCTAAGACTCCAACTTTAAAAATTTTTGCGACAATAAAATGCCCAAACTCGTGTACAACTACTAAACATCCTAAAACAATTATCGCAATCAATGCAGACATTTTTATTCTTCCTTTATTTTAAAAAAAATATATCAATGCAAACGGTGCAGCACCAAAGATTGCATCAACTCTATCAAGGACTCCTCCATGACCAGGTAATAAATTAGAACTGTCTTTTACTCCAACAATTCTCTTTATTAAAGACTCTATTAAATCTCCAAGTTGTGCTGACCACACTGTTAATACAGTAAACAATATAAATCCAAAATTTACATTTAAATTCAACTTATAAACTAAACATACAGAAACAACTATTGCACTTAATATTCCACAAATAGATCCACTTATTGTTTTCCCCGGAGATATTGCAACATTAAATTTTTTTCCACCAATAGATTTTCCACCAGCAAAAGCAAAAACATCATTTATAGAAACGATTAAAAGAAGCCAAATAAGGACATTAGAGTGTCCTTTAATATTTGCCATAGTTATTAAACTAAATCCTCCAACCCCAATTAGAATAAAGTACAATAAGTATAAAAAAGTTTTTTCCTTAACATCTTCTAAATTATTTTTATTAAAAAAGAAACCTATGGTTAAAACCAAAATAACATCAAAGACAAAGAAATTAGCTAATGATATCTTTAGCAATGAAAAAACAGGCGGGCAAACACAAAGTGAAAAAAATAAGAGGACTCCTTCTGACTTTTTTTCTAATTTTAATATTTTAATAAACTCACAAAAACAAAGTATCATCACGCAAGAAATCAAAAATGTTGTCAGACGTGAATTTTCAATTAACAAAATAGCTATAACAAAGAAAAATAAAATTACGGCTGTAATTATTCTTTTTATCAATTCTTTCATAAAACCAACTAAAAAAATATATTTATTTTAAAGCTTCAACTTGTTCGCTCGTGCAACCAAAGCGACGACTTCTTTTTTTATAATCTTTTATACACTTTTCTAACTCTTCCTTATCAAATTCAGGCCAAAATTTATCACTAATAACCAATTCAGAATAAGCTAGTTGCCATAAAAGAAAATTAGAAATCCTAAGTTCTCCAGAAGTCCGAATCATGAAATCAGGATCTGGAACATCGGGAAGATACAAATAATTTTTATACAACATTTCATCAATATCAGAAATATTTATTTTCTTATTTTCAAAATCTTTCATAATTTTTTTTGTTGCATCACAAATTTCTCTTCTACCACCATAAGAAACTGCAATTATCAAATCCAATGCGTTACAATCCTTTGTTATATCAATGGATTCATCTAGTTTCTCTTTAACATTTTGTGGAAGCATATCCAATGCACCAATGGCTCGTAGTCTTACATTATTTTTTTTTAACTCTAATGTCTCTTTTTCCAATGAAGAAATAAAAAGCTTCATCAAAGTCGACACTTCATTTTCAGGTCTTTTCCAGGGAGCAAAATCGGGAACATTAAGTATGTTCCCGTTGTCAAGACGAACAAATCTATAATAAGTTTTAGATCCACCTGACCAATTTGCATTGTCTCCTGTATCGATTTCAAGATAGAGTT
>CAZHFA010000035.1:9528-10138 GCA_964531865.1 uncultured Bdellovibrionales bacterium | reverse complement strand
TGTCTCCAGCGTGAGAGGCTAGCGTCCTAGGCCACTAGACGATAGGGTCGTAACTTAAAAAATATATCATATAAAAAAACTAAGTAAATAGTGATAAGTTTTTTTTGTTGGATTGGTGATAAAAATTTTTGTTTTGTAGTTTTATAAATTCAAGGATTGTTAAGATCTATTTTATTGATTATGATTCTTAATGGTTGGTTTCTACTCAAGTTTTTTCTTTTAAGGATTTATTTTCTGTGAAAAAAATAGTTATAATTTTAATATTAGTTTTAAGCTTTATTTCGATAGCATGTTCAACACTTCCCCCGACAGATTTGCCTCCATCAATTGATGTAAAAAATACTGGTAAGAATTTTATGGAAGACGATATGGAGCGTCAATCAGCATCATATTATCATTTTTTAATTGGCAATATGGCGTTATTAAATCAAAATTTTAATTCAGCATTAGATAATTTAGAAAAAGCAGATAATCTTTCTGATGGAAAATCTGCAACTGTTCATGCAAAATTATCAGAATTATATCTAAGAGAGGGCTTACTAGAAAAATCATTAGAGGAAATTGATAAGGCAATATCGGATGCTCCACAAAAAATAGATTATTATTATTT
>CAZHFA010000035.1:6405-9518 GCA_964531865.1 uncultured Bdellovibrionales bacterium | reverse complement strand
AAAGCAGGACTTAATGAAGCACTTTCTCAAAGTGATGAAGCAAAAAAATCTTATCAATTTATATTAAAAAAAGATCCAAAACAAAAGAATGCTTATTTGCTTTTGGCAAATATATACAGAGGGGAAGGTAATATAGAAAAAGCCAAAGAACTATTAGAGGAAATGGTAGAAAAATTTCCAGAAGAAGTTATTTCATATCAATATTTAGCTAAGATTTATGAAAAAGAAAAAGCAACATATAAAGCGGAAAATATTTTGCAGAAAGCATATGAAATTGATAAAGAAAATGAAATTCTTGCAATGGAATTATGTAGAGTTTTAATTTTACAAGGCAAGTTAGATCAAGCAAAAAACGTTGCTATGGATGTCATTAAGAAAAATCCTAATTATGCATTAGCAAGAAGAATTTTAGCAGAGCTTTCTTTGCAAGATGAAAATCTTGATGAAGCTTTAAAACATTTTAAAACATTAAAAAATTCTAATGATAATTCAATAGAAATAAGATATAAAATTGCACTCATTTATATGCAAAAAAAAATGCCAAGAGAGGCTGCAAAAGAATTAAATCTTTTATTGGCATCTGCTCCAGATCATATCGGGGCTAGATATGCACTTGGTACTGTGTATATAGCACAAAAAAAATATAAGGAAGCTGTAGAAGAATTAAGAAAAATTAATTTTGAAAATGATAGTAGAAATTATATTGATGCAAAGTTATCTCTTGCTTTTGTGTTAAGACAATTGGGAAAAATTGATGAAGCAAAAGATGAGCTAGAAGAAGCATATAAAAATATTCCTTATGATAAAAAAATAGCTAATATTTTAATAGCTGTTTATAGGAAGTTAGAACAATATGATGCTGCGGAAAAATTAATATTAAATTTCTTAGAAAAAAAACCTGGAGATATAGACATTCTTTTTCAGTATGCAGTGTTAAAATATGAAATGGGAGAAAAGGAACTTGCTTTAGAAAAAATAAATTACATCTTAGAAAAAAATCCTGATTATGCAGAAGCATTAAATTATATAGCATATTCTTGGGCAGAAGATGGTGAAAATTTGGAAAAGGCGACAGAGTATGTAACAAGGGCTTTAAAAAATGACCCTAAAAATCCGTACTACATTGATACATTAGGATGGATAAAATATAAGAAAAAAGAATATAAGGAGGCATTAGATTTATTATTGCAGGCATTAAATTTAACAGATGATGATCTTATAATTTTTGAACATATTGGAGATGTTTATGTGGCAGAAGATAAAAAAGAACTTGCTGTTAAATATTATGAACAAGCATTAAAGAAAAAAAATGATGAGCTCCATAAAGAAGAATTAGAAGCAATTCAAAGGATAGAGAAAAAACTTGAGGAATTAAAATAAAGTGAAGAAAAGTTATATTGTAATATTTATTTGTTGTGTTTTTGTTTTGTCATCTTGTTCATTTCAGAAGAGAGTAACTTTTCCCACTTTAGGGACACAAGTTGTTAAACAATCAGACAAACAAACTTTTTTAAATAACATTATAAAAAATCAAAAACAATTTTTAAATGTAAGAACGTTGTCAGATGTCTTTGTCGTCGAGAAGGATCAGGGGTTTAAATTTAGATACTTATTTGTATATGACAAAAATAATGTAAGAATAGAGGCTTTTCCGCCTGATGCTTTTTTGTCGTTGCATATTTTAGTTCAAAATAAAGGACAAGTTCAAAATAAAGGACACGCAGTTTTTTTGGATAGACAACAAAAAATTGTAGTAATTTCAAATGATATAAAAAATATTTTGCAAGAACTTTGGGGAGAGCAAGTTGATTATAAAGAGTTGATGGAATTATTTGCAGGAAATAATTTATTAGAAAATTCTAGTATTGATAATTATGATTTTTATATTTTTACAAATAATGAAAGTAAATCTTTTTTACAATTAGTAAGCAAAGATCGTTCAAAATATTATGAATTTAATATGGATAAATTTAATCTTGTAGATTATGAAATATGGAATCAAGAAGATTTATCATTAAAGATAATAAAGGAAGAAAATCTTATTGCTGTCATTGTCCCAGATTCTAAATTGTATATGAATTTTAAAATCACGAAACAAGAATTTGATTCGAAGATTTTAGATAAAATTTTTACAATTAATATCCCTAAAAATTATAAACAATATAAAAAATAGATAAGAGAAAGCCACTAAAAGATATTTTGTAAGACCTTTTTTAAATTGTAATAACAATTTGACTTAAGGTATAACATGTTGAAAAGTAAATATAATTTTGGCGACAAGAATTATTTTCATTTTTTGAAAAATAATGCTTGTAAAATTTATTCTCTCTGTGTTACATATACTCAACAAGTTTTTGTCTATCTAAAATCTCTTTAAAAAGGCTAGTTTTATGAAAAAAATAATCACTATTTTTGTATTTGCGGTAAGTATTTTTGTTATTCCTCATTTTGCGTTTTCTGATGATGGTAAGTTACCTAAAGTTTCTAATGAAAAAATAAATTTTGATGATAAAAAATCAATAAATGATGCATTGGCAGATGCTTCTAGTACGCCTGAACAAATAGTGATCTTAACAAAAGCATTAAAGAAATATCCTAATGATGTAGAATATAGGTATTTTTTAGCAATCATTTTTGGAGCTGAGGAAAATTATAGTGAAGCGTTGAATCATCTTAAAAAAATAGATGTAGAAAAAATAAAAAAAACTAACAAAATTTTTTATATCAGAATTCAAAGGTTTAAAGTTGATAGTTTAGTTGCTTTAGAAAGCTTTAGTGAAGCAGATAAAGTTTTTAAGGATTTGGAAGAATTTTATGAAAATAATAAAAATGATGAAATTGAAAATGATGAAAAGTTGACTTCCTTTTTTATCGATCAGTATGACAGATTAAAAGATTTTAAGAATGTAGAAAAATTGTCTTTAAAGTATTTAGAAAAAAATCCTGATGATTTAGATATTCGTTTAAAATATGCCGTGGCACAGAATAGATTAAAGAAAGATGATGAAGCGTTAAAGAATGTGAATTATGTTTTAAAAAATGATCCCAAAAATATTGAGGCAGGTTTATTATATGTAATATTGAAGACATATAGACTGATATTTGATTTTCAT
>CAZHFA010000035.1:2164-6395 GCA_964531865.1 uncultured Bdellovibrionales bacterium | reverse complement strand
TCCAGATATGGCACTAAAATATGCAGAACAAATGGCAAAAGATCATCCAGAAGATCTTATTATTGGTATGACATATAACATGTTAAAAGAAGAAGAGGCAGGCGGTAGAGGAAAAGTTTTGGAGCAAATGGAGCAAGTTATAAAAGATCCAAGTTTATTAAAAAAAGATTCTAAAGATACGGCTGATTTAATTTCTTTAGCTCATAATTGGGTAGATGCAGAAAACAATTTAGAGACAGTTCATAAGTTTTTAGTAACTGTTGTTAAAGAAAATCCAAAAGATGCAGAATCATATTATTATTTATCGGAAATTTGTAGGAAAGAAAAAGATTATGATAAATCAGAAAATTTTATTAAAAAAGCGTATGAGCTTGATAAGAAAAATCCAAAATTTATAAAAGGAATGGGAAGGGGATTACTAAATCAAAAAAAATTTAATGAAGCAATAAAATATTTAACATCTCTTGAAGTTTCTAATCTTTCTGAAGCAAAAGTGATGTTAGGGATTGCTTATCGAGAGTTGAATAAAAATGAAGAATCTATAAAAGTTTTAAGAGAAATAACTTTTGAGAATGGAGAAGAAGATTATGTTTATGCACAATCGGTGCTTGTTCCGATTTTTTATTCTTTAAAGAAATATAAAGAAGCAAGGGGAGCGATAGATGAAGTTTGTAAATATGGAATATATGATAAAGGAATGTTAATTAGCCTTGTAAAATTATTAGAATTAGATGAAGATGCTGAGTATGCAAATGATGCTAAAGAAAAATTATATGAAAAATATCTAGAGAAAATACCTGATGATGTTGATATACGTAAGACATTAGAAAATAATCTTAACGCATTAGCACAAGCTTATATGGTAATGGAAGACGAGGTTAAAGTTGAGGAAACATATAGGAAACTTTGTAAGCTTGATGATAAAAATGAGAAGTATTTATATAACTTAGGTGCTGCATTATTTCATCAAAAAAAATATGGTGAAGCTGTAGAAATTTTAAAAAAGATTTCTCCCAATAATGAAACACAATATGCTGATGCTCAAGGTGTACTTGGTGTTAGTTATACAAAATTAGGGCAAAAAAAAGGTGCAAGAAAAGCTTTAGAAGAAATTTTAAAATTAACTCAGGATTTATGTGTACCTGAAAAACCTAAAAATTTAATAGATACTATGACAATGTTTGGAAGATCTAATACTGTAGTTTGTCAAAAATATTTTATGAACGATGCTATTAGACTTTCTGTAGAAAATGAAGATTATGATATTGCAGAAAAATTATATTTAAATTATTTAAAAAGAAATCCTAATGATGTTGAAATTCTGGGAGGTTTAGCGATACAAGTGTATTATCGAAAAGAAGAATTTAATAAAGCAGAAGAAATGCTTAGAAGGGCTTATAAAATAGATAATAAGAATTTCAAGGTTGTAAAATTTTTAGGAGTCGTATTGGCAGATCAAGTGAAAAATCAGGCAAATCAAGTGAAAAATAAGGAAGCAGAAGAAATGTTCAAAAAGGCGTACAAAATGAATAATAAGGATTTATATATAATATTTAAGTTGGGAGCTGTGTTACTCCAACTGGATAAAGTTAAGGAAGGTATAAAATATTTAAATGAAATTCCATCCGATTCAGAATATTATTCGAATGCACAAGACATGATAAAGATAGTGACTAAATAATTAGATGTTTGGAATTAGTGGAATTAAAAGAGCAGTTAATTGTAATAAAAAGGGACTACAAAAAATTTTTGTAATCCCTAAATTAAAAACCTTTTTGTAAACTTGGTAGAATAGAAAATTATTGAAAAATATTTTCTATTCCATCTGCGACTTGGTCTGTTGCATCGCCTTGAGATCCTGTATCAAGAATGGTCTTGATTTTTGATTTTAAGGACGGTTTAGTTTTTATCCTTTCAATTTCTTCGTTATATCGTTTTGCATCACGTTCTTGCATAAGGATATGCTGTTTAATTTGTTGTATTCCGTCAGCAATAAGAATTTTTTCTAATTCTTTATCACTAGGAAGCGAAATATCAACTAAACAGCTTGATACAGCATTTTTTACTGTTTCAAAAACACTAGCTAATTCTTCAGCTCTTACTTTTTTAGCCTCTAACGAAGCAAGCTTTGCTCTTTCCCAAATTTTAGACATTCGTCTATCATTTAAAAAAAGAGTAATTGCTAAAGTAATCGACCAAAGCATCGCAGTCCACCCGATGCCATACGCAAGATTCTTGATTATCGAGTAATCAGGAGTTGCTTTTGTAAATTGCAATAAAAACGGCAATGCCATTCCAATTGCAAGGACTGCAAGAAGTTGTCTTAAAAGCTTTATAGTTCCAAATCCAAAAGCTCTAATCATAAATCCACCTCGCCAAAAAGCTTCTGCTCTATCTGCAGAAGCTTCTGCTTTTCGGCAGGAAATTTCAGCGATTGCCCAACGTTGGCCAATTGCTTGAGAGCTTGAATGAAATTTGGAGATGTAAGATAAGATATTTATGTCACAACTAAATTTTTCTTTTAGTTGTTTTATGATATTTTCAAAATCAGCAACTCCTTTTTTCGCTGATGTCTCATCTCTTGTTTCATCACTATTAGTGATGTCACGTTGATGAAAGTTTTGTGCATATTCGCTAATTCCACCTTCTATTTCAAATATGGCTTTTTTTACTGATTTTCTTACAAATCCAAGCCAAAAAAATAAAAGGAAAAGAATTTTTAATGCGATCAAAATGAATCCCAGAAAAAAGATTTCAACTTTTTTCCAAGCTTGCATAAATTCATCAAGTCCACCTTTCACGTAGGATTGTTTTTGTTCGTTCGAAAAATATTTTTCAGCTTCGACTTTTCTATTTTTTAATTCAAGAATTAAAAAATAGTTGGAATATACCCATATCATCGAAGGAGGTAAAATTTTTAATACCTCTTTCCAACGATCTGAAGATTCTTCCATTTTTTTCTCCCTTCCTTACTTAGAAATGAATTCAAAAGTATTACTTCTACCAAGTGAATATGATACACATTTTTAAGATATATTAAAATTTTTTAAAAAAATATTTTGCATTAAACTGATATATAGGTTACAAATTAAGAGTCGTACTTTTTATAAGTTAAAATGCAAATTAAAAAACTAAAAAAACACATTCATGTATTTAATAGATTAGGGAATCAAGTCTGGATTGATTTTTCACAAGTGCGTTCAATATTTTTTAGCACTGTCGATTATTGTTTTCCATTTGGTGCGACATTATATCAAGTTGGAAATACCGCAATAAAATAAAATTAAATATGGGTAGATGTTAGATAAACAAAGAGCCCATATCTAATTAAGATATCTACAACATTAAATGAAATCATCACAAGAATAATTTCATTAAATAAGTAATAATCATAATTTTTTCTTTAGAAAATTTAAAATCTTAATTAAATATAGGTTTTTAATTTAAAAAAATGTTTTTACAAAAATAAAAGGGAAAAACTATGATGGGGCAGTTATTAAAAGGCGATATAAGTAAAAATATTTTGCTTATAAAGTTTATTTTCTGTTTGCAAGGAATTTCTGCGGGAATTCTTCCACTTATGAATTTTGTATGGAAGGATGGAGGACTTGATTATAATCAAGTTGCAATTTTGCAAGGAATTTTTGCTTTTACAGTTGTTATCCTTGAGCTTCCAAGTGGAATGCTTGCTGATATTTGGGGATACAAAAAAACAACAATAATTGCAACTATCTTTTATTGTTTGGGATATGGCTTTTATTGTATTTCAAATAATTTTTGGGGATTTGCAACAGCAGAAATTGTTATCGGTTTTGGACTTTGTCTAGAATCTGGCTGTGAAGATGCTTTGATTTTTGAAAGTTTAAAAGATCAGGGAAAAGAAAAAGAGTATGAAACAATTTTTGGCAAAATAAAAAGTCTTAGATTTTTTATTTGTGCTTTAAGTTGTATATGCTCTGGATTATTGTTAACTGTTTTATCACCAAGAAATGTTGTGGTGATAGTTTTTTGTTTTCAGCTTATAAGAGTAATGTTTAGCTTCTTTTTAGTTGAGCCTAAAACAAGAGAAAATATGCCTGCATCAATGAAAGCATTTTTAAAAGTTTTTCATTGGTGTTTAATTGAAAAAAAATCCTTGTCTTGGATTTTATTTGTTGCTGCATTTTTCTTAATGGTTAACAATATGGGATTTTGGTTTTCACAACCTTATTTTTTACAAGATTGTAAAATT
>CAZHFA010000035.1:0-2154 GCA_964531865.1 uncultured Bdellovibrionales bacterium | reverse complement strand
GATATTCAAGATCCTTCCATAAAATCACACTACGACAAATTGGTTGCAATAAAATTCCAATTTTCTTTATAGGTTTTATTTTTGCTTCTGGACAAATTTTTGCATCTGTTGGAAGTAAAATTGCTAGTAAAATATGTGATATTTCGTTTAAAAGAAAAGTAATTTTTATTACGCTTTTAATCGTTTTTGGACACGTTTTGATGGGAGCTGTTATAGGAAAATTTAGTTTTTTATTTTTTCTTATAATAGAGGCTGTTTATGGAATGATGCCTGTTGTGTTTAGTTCTGAAATTAATAAAATTGCAGAATCTAAATCACGTGCTACTGTGTTATCTGTAAGTAGTTTAATACAAAGATGCTTAGCAGGTATTTTCTTTATAAAGATAGGCGTAATTGCTGATCTTTATGGTATTCCGGCTTTGTTTTTATTTGTGGCTGGAATTGCGTTGATGGGATGTCTCTTCTTTCTATCGATTAGACGCTTCATGATAAAATAAAAATAATTTTTCTCTTTTTTTAAGGAGGTTTTATAAAAAAAAAGGAAACTAAAAAGTTTCCTTTTTTCTTTTCTTATTTATTGATTACTTACTAGATAATCAAATTAATCACAATCATTTGCAAATCTTGGAATTGTATTTAATATCGTTAATTTGCTAGCTAAAATATTAGCATTGTCATTTAAAAGTTTTTGTCTGGTAGTTGAATCAATACTTCTTTGTCTTACAGTTCTTCCAACCATACGACGAAGTTTTTTTAATCTTCTTTCAACTAAATTAAGAATTTCTTCATTATCCACAAGAGGACAAAAATCATCATTTTCACAAGTTAACATTACATCAGAAAGTTTAGCTACTTGATTTTTTATAATAGTGTTGATTTTATCTCCTCTATTTAATCTTCTATCTACAGATGCTTCGATATCTCTTATTTGCGGATAAGGATTCTCTTCTTCTAGTAAAAGATTTGATTGTTCCTCATTCATAGCAGTAAACTCATCTCCATGAAGTGATGCTTTTGCTTTTGTGATATCAGTTTCTGTGCATTGTGGTTCAACACAAGGTGCTGTCTTTTTTGTCACAGTTGAAGAATTTCCGTCAACAATCCAAGTGACTGAATCTGTAAAGTCTGCATCAAATGAGTTATCAACTAATCCATTAACAAAAGCTTCAGGTTGTCCTCTATCTTCTGGATCTGGAGATATCATATTATTAACTCCGACTGGAATACTGATTTCAAAGTCATTTTTGTTGTTGTAACCAAAATAAGCTTTATAAGTTCCATCATTATTCCTATCTATACATTGTCCATAAGGCTCAATAGCTGCACACTTAGTTGAAGAAGATGAAGCTGTAATTACTTGAGCATCTTCATAGTTATTCTTTAATTTCCATGCAACAGTTTCAGTTCCATCAAAAATTACGTTAAATGCACCTTTTACTCTTCCATTTTTGAAGTCACTAGTTTGTTCGCAATATGTTGTAGATCCATTAATTAAATTAACAGAATTTCCTTCTTCATCACTAGAACAAGCAGGTACATTTATTATTTCATCATTTGGATTTTCATACCCAAAATATGCTGTATATGTTCCATCTTGATTATTAGTAACACATTCTAATAATGCAATAATAGTTTTTGTCGAATCTACACATTTGTTATCGATGCATTTTTGACCGCTTTCACAATCTGTATCAGTTGAACACTCAGGTTTGCATTTTCCAGCTTCGCATCCAAACTCACAAGTAATAGTCTTTCTTCCATACCCTTCAAGAGTCTTTTTACTTGAGTCAAACTTTGGAGTATTTGTACAAACTTGCTCTGCTAATGTGTTGCTATTTACGCAGTAATCCGGTGTTGCAATTAAACCTTTACCTTTTTTGTAAGTTGTTGTTCCAAAGATATCAGCAAAATTTCCACCATCTGTATCAGTACATGTGTAAGTTTGGTTTTCTTTACATCCTGTTCCTGTACAAGAAATACATCCCGGGTCTTGAGAGTCTATTAAACCATCTTGATCGTTATCTTTAGAGTCTTCGCATTCTTCTTTGTCTACGCATTTATTTTCTTCACATTTTTGATTATCGCCACAATCAGAATCTGTTGAACACTCAGGTTTGCATTTTCCAGCTTCGCATCCAAACTCACAAGTAATAG
>CAZHFA010000034.1:0-10344 GCA_964531865.1 uncultured Bdellovibrionales bacterium | reverse complement strand
TCCAAGTTGCCATATATCAAATGCAATATTTGAAGCTTGAGACAAAGATGTTTCTCCTCTTATTAAAATTGAAGACTTTAGATTGTTCTTTGCTCTTATAAGTTCTTCCTCAGATAAATTATCTCCTAAAGAAGAAATTGTATCTAAAGAAACTTGTAAGGTTTCTTTTGCATTTTTTGGAGTAGAACCTGCATACAAAATTGTTTCTCCTGAATATCTATTAGAAGAAAACTGACTATATATCGCATAAACTAAGCCTCTTTTCTCTCTTACTTCTATAAAAAGTCGTCCAAACATTCCACCAGATAAAATTTCGGAAGCTAATAATGCTGTATAATAATCAGGAGAGGTAATCAAAGGCCCCTTATAAGCCAAAGCAACTTGCGTTTGTGCACTATCATAATCAATATGAAAATATTGAAATTTACAATCCTTAGAATATGTTAAAATTTCTTGTTTATTTAAAGCTTTTTTATTTTTAAAATACTCATCTAAAAATACGGCCGTATCATCGGAGATATTCCCTGCCAAAACTATTAAAATTTTTGATGTATAATATTTATTGTAAAGATTTTTTATATCATTAAGTGTTGTATTTTCTATTCCCTTTTTATTTCCATCACTATCTCTATTAAATGGAGCATCATGATATTTTTCTATAAGCTTTTTTATTACAAGCCTTGAAGGATTATCCTCATTTGCCAATAAATCTTGAAGGCAAGACTCCCTTATATTATCAACTTCTTCTTCGGGAAATGCAGGCTCATAAATCATATCCAAGACAATAGATAACGTTTCTTTTATATTTTCACTAAGGCATGTTCCCTTATAAACAAAAGCATCAAGAGATGATGATTCAACATGGTTAACTCCTAATGAATCAAACTTATCGTTCAACACTTTTGCAGAATATTTCTTAGTCCCTCTTGAAGTTATTTCTGGTAAAAACAACGAAGCACCAATTGTCTTTTCACTATCACTTACAATTCCTCCTTGAATCATAATATCGTAAGAAGCAGATTCTAAGTATGGAATTTGTTTTATAACTACATGAGCCACATCATTTATATCAAACTCTTTTATCATCTAACAACCTTTTACAATAAATAAAATTTACTAATATGCAAAAGCTCTTTCATCGGTAAAATCGCCCTAAAAATAGATTCTGGTGGTAATTTTTTAAAAAAAGCATTTAAAGGAAATTGTCCCATAAAGACTTCAGACAAATTTTTTTCACCTAGCATAATAGCATCATTAGGTATGCACTGTTTTAGTGTAATGTTTTTATTTTTACATTGCAATGTAAAAGCTTGCTTAGTTTCTATATTTCCCAAAGAAATTGATTCACACACATCTGGTAATTTAAAATGCACTGCTTTTATAAATTTTTTTAAAAATTTTTCTAAAGTGATGATTCTAAAATTAGCACTACTTAATTTTTGAGATTTCCAACAATAATCTGCTAAAACGCTTTGCAATTCTTTTGAATCAGCAGATGATTCAATACTTACAGTTTCTACTAATGGATTTTCTTTCTTTTTTTCATCTAAACAAAATGAAGCTAGCTTCAAAATATCTCTTGCATCTCCTAGAGCCTCAATAATATCTGATTTATCATAAGTCCAAAAAACAAATGAATCATTTAATCTATATCCGTGTATCCTTGAACCTACTAGAGCATCTTTTATATCTTCTTTTGAATAATCTAAATATGAAGTCTTCCTTGTTAAAAGTTTATAAACTAACTCTGTATCAGATTCTCTTACGACTCTTATAACATCATTTTTATCTGGAGCAATAATTTTCTTTTTCCAAAAAGAAAATTTTTGAGTTTCCCCCCCCTCAACCCAACCAAAATTTGCATATCTAAAACGTTCTCCCCAAAGATAACTTAAATCTATCTTTTCTTTTTTCATTTCTTCTACAGCATAATTTAAAAGTGATGTCATCACCCCCTGCCCTCTATACTGCTTTAAACATGCAACCTTACCAATTCCACACGCTGTAAATGATACCTTATTGATGATTAAATTTATTTTATATGCTCCCAAAAGACCAATAATTTTTCCTTCACTTTCTGCAAGATAATATTCTTGAATTCTCTTATCATTAAATAACATTGGGTATCTAAACTCAAAACTTGAATCTTTTGACTTCTCAAAAGCTTGATCTGCAACAGAAATAATTTCATTTTTATCAGCTATTAGAGATTTACGTATAGTAATTGACATATTTTATTCCTATTAAAAATGATATTTTTTATTTTTAAAATAAAACATTTTAAAAATACTAAAAAGAATAAATTTTAAGCTATTTAAAAATACTTTTATCAAAGATTAAATTTTTCTAAAACCTTCTCAAACCTCTCAACCATAAGATCATATGAAAAATATTTTTGTGCCCTCATTTTTCCATTTAAAGAAAGCTTGCTCCAAAGTTCATCATTAGATATAAGATTTAATGTAGCCGTAATAAACTTATCCATATACGCTTGAGATCCAACTTTTTCATTTATTAGTATTCCAGCATCCCCGACTATTTCTGGAAGTGCTCCCAATGCGGACGAAACAATAGGACACCCACCTGCTTGTGCCTCAAGTACTATTTTAGCACTTGATTCAAGCCATATGTTAGGATAAAAAAAGACTGCTGATTTCATATATTCTCTTGCAAGTTCTTTTTGTAAAATATTTCCATGGATAAAAACATTGGGAATTTTTTCCAATTCTTTATTCATATTTTCATACTGTTCTTTTGAAATACCTTGAATAGGATTTTCTCTACTATATATTTCTAATCCACTAAAACTATGAAATTCTATTTGTGGATCTTTTTCTCTTAAATATTTTAATATTGGAATTGTTAACTCCAAACCTTTATAGGGAGAAGCTGTAAAAATTAAACGTTTTCTTTCTCTTCTTTCTGTGCCAGAAAAATTGGAAAGTTCAACGCCGCTTCCTATAGCGACAGCTCTTGGAAGTGGAAATCCAGAAGAATCACAAAGTGTGTTTGTATGCCATTTACTTTTTCCAATCAATGCATGAATTCTGTTTGCATATCTTTTATCGCCTAAACCAAAAGTAGAAAAATCATTAAAACCTTTATCTGTTAAAAATAGTTTCACACGACATTGAACATTTAATAATAATGCTTGTAAATCTTTTACTACGACAAATATATCACATGGTTTTATTGTCTCTTCAAACTGACTTACATGATAATATTTTGGTATTGAATCAACAGGGTTTTTATATGTCGTATAAACAGTAACATCATGACCTCTTAAAGAAAGTTTTTCTGCTAATTTTATAACATCTGTTTCTCCACCAGCAAGAGGACGTTCATCTAATGAAGTAGCTTGAAATGGCAATCCATCTCCTGCAAAAAAAATGATTTTATATTTTTTTTCTGACATTATATTCTTCCATATTTTTACATAATATATTTTTTTATTTGTTACTTTAATAACTCTATTTTTGATGAAAACATGAATAATAAATATTCAAAAAAAACGTAAAAAATACATGTAAAAAATTTTTTAGAAAAAAATAGAATCTACAAAAATCAATACGTTAGAAAAAATTTTACAATTGATTGAAAATATAAAAAAAAAGACTAATCTAAGTAAATATGTTAACAAAATCATCAATTGATAAAATAATTCCCATTTTAAAAAAAGAAGCTAAGCGTGCTCTTAGTATGAAGCTTAGAGGATTTCCTAAACCTTATTATTGTTCTTTTTTATTAAGAGATACTAATTGGTTTAACACTTGGGCAAGCAACGGTTCTTTATATAAGAGAAAGTCAGATAAAAATAGAAATGTATATTGCGATTTAAGAGTCGGAAGTTATCGGTATGACCAAGTTTCAGATGGTGGCCTTTTGGATAACGACAAAGAGGAACATTCATATGACAACGTTACGATGCCGATTGATGATACAGATTATCAAGGACTTCAAATTGCTATTTGGAAACTTCTCGAAGAGAAATTTAAAGAGGCATTATCAGATTACAATTTAAAAGAAGCAGCAAGAGTATCGACAATTGATACTGCAAGAGAATTTAATTCTTTTTATAAACTTCCAAAAGAAAAATTTATAAAATATTCTCGACCAGAAAAAGTAGATGAACAACTTTGGGTAAATTTTTGTAAACAAGCTTCAAAATGGATTTCTACGCTTTCTGGGCTTACTAGTAGTTATGTTGACTTTGATTCTAATCAAGAAACAAAAATTTTTGTTAGTACGGAAAATAGAATTATTGTCGAACATTATCAAACTTATTCTTTAATGGTTGGACTTATAAAGTTGACAAAAGAGGGTGTCCAATTAACTCAAGAACTAGTACTAAATACAGGTTCTCAAAAAGAACTTCCTACGCTATCAAACTTTAAAAAACAAGTATTAGAAAAACACAAACAACTTATTAGCCTTTCAAGAGCAAAAAAAATCCATTCATTTTCCGGGCCGGTTTTACTTGCCCCAAAAGCATCGGGTGTATTATTTCATGAAGCTATCGGACATAGATTAGAAGGTAATAGATTATTATCAACCGGAGAGGGACAAACTTTTAAAGGACAAATCGGTAAAAAAATATTGGATATGCCAATTAAGATTCATGACAATCCAAGAGTAAAAAAATTTAATGGGAAAATTTGTATTGGGGCTTATGATTTTGACGATGAAGGATGTCCCGCAAAAGATGCAGTACTTATAAAAGATGGAATATTAAAAGATTTTTTAAGTTCTAGAGCATCATTTAAAAAGAAAGATTTTATTCCAAATGGACATGGACGTAATAAAAAATTTCAACGACCGATTAGCCGTATGGCAGTTACAATAGTTGAAGGGAAAAAAGGATTATCTTTTGATGAATTAAAAAAATTATTAGTTAAAGAAATAAAAAAACAAAACAAAAATTTTGGTATGATTGTTTATGAGACAAGTGGTGGAGAAACAGATACATCAAGTTATGATTTCCAAGCATTTGCTGGAGAAATATCTTATGCAACTTTAGTTTATGCAGATGGAAAAGAGGAAACTGTAAGAGGTGTAGATTTTGTTGGCACTCCACTTCAAGCATTAAATAATATTATTGGTGTTGGAGATACGCTGTATCAAGATAATGGGTACTGTGGAGCGGAATCTGGATTTGTCCCAGTGACTACGATTTCTCCTGCTATTTTATTAAGCAATTTAGAGCTTCAAACAAAAGATGAAGAACTAATAACTCAATACATTTTAAGAAGACCTACTATTTAGAATAGCGTAAAATTTTTATTAAGATGCGTTTTGTAAATCATCATTATTTTTTCTTCTTGTTGTCTTTTTACAAACAAATTCTTTAAATGAATTATTTTCTCGTTCGAATTCTAATTTTTTAGTCATAGATTTTTCCATATTATCTAAAGCATTTTTTTTAATTCGAAATACATGGCATCTTGAATACCCAAGCTCTTTTGCGACATCTAACACTTGTTCTCCTTTTAAGTAAATTTTTTCTATTACTTTTTTTTCTGTATCATCAAGTTTAATGCAAGCTTCTTTTCCTAAGTTATATAATTCTTTTTTTAATAAAATATCGATTGGAGTTTTTGAAGATGTACCAATCAATGCATCGGAAATATCATCATTTATACTATCTTTTATATTTTCATATCCCATCAAATTAGCGTCTTCGCCAATATTTTCTATAAATTCTTTTTGAGATGAACCGTTTATCGTAGAGGATCTTGTAACTGCTTTTACTAAATTTCCCTTTAAATAATAAAATAAAAATGTAATAAAACTTACTCCTTTTGTTTCATCAAATTTTTGAGCGGCTTCACATAAAGATAAATCTGATACCGAATCCAATTCTTCTGGCTCTATATGGCTTCCCCATTTTTTTAATATTCCATTTGATAACTTTCTAGTCTTATCCCTATATTCTAATATTAAATTTATAACCTTTAATTTTTCTTCACTCATGTAAAATACTTGATTGTAAGTTGACATTTTGACCTTTTTTTAAAAAAACAAGAAAATTCAGTTTGTAACTTTCTTGTTTCAAAGATTAAATGCTTCTAAAGTCAAAGAAAATAACTGATATTTTTATAAAATAAATACAAGGAAAATTATTAACTCTATACAAAAAAGATAATTTATGAAAAAGTATTATTAAAGTTTTATCTATGTTTTTTCCGATATTGTTAAATATGGAACAGCAAACAACTTGTACACTTAGTATTGATGATGCGAATAATTTGGTCATTGAAAACCAAAAATGGGCAGAATCTATAGCAAAATCAGTAGCTCGTGCATGGAATTTAGATTGGAAAATTGACGGGTTAGATGGGGCAGCATTAGAAGCTCTTATCTTTTGTTCAAGAAGATTTAATCCCACTCTTGAAATTCCATTTAAAGCATATGCAAGAAAAAGGGTTCATGAAGCGGCAGCAGAAGCTGCAAGAAAATCAAAAGGCTGGGCAATATCTAGGAAAAAGAATCCAGAAGAACATAAAGCAAAAGAAATTTCTCAAGAATTATTAAAACAATATCCTGAAATTATGGATGGAGAATTACCTCTTTCTGTAGAAACAAAAGAAGGAGAAGAACCAACAGAGCAGGTTCAAGAAAAAGCTACAAGATTAGTGTTGCGTGAAATGTTATTAGGAGCAGACATTATTGCGAATAAACAAGAATTATTACAAGAACACAGCGATCCTGATGAACTTGTTGAAGCAAAAAGAATGATTTGCGTGATAGCACAACTTGATGTAATTCATCAACGTCTTTTATGGTCTGTTTATTGGGAAGGACTTTCTTTAAGGGGTTTGGCAGATGAATGGCACACTGATGAATTGAATGTTATTAGAGAACATAAAATTCTTCTTGAGTGGCTTTCAAAAAACATGAAGTTTAGTAAAAAAATTCTGACTCCCAAAATTCGCCCGGGACTTAGGAAAATTGCATTGAATATGAAAAAGAAAAATGAAAAAGGAAATTTCTCCGAACTTATAAAAAAGGTAACTGAAAATGGATGATAAGTTTAAAAGTAAAGGCATAAATGGAATAAATAAGACTATTCAAACTGATGATGTAAAAGCTACAGATAACGTTTCATCTGTAGATTCTGTAGAAAGCGTACAAAATGTTTCTAATGTATCTGGAGTAAATAAAGTTTCTGGTGTTAGAGCAAAAAAAATAACACGTATTATTACAGCTGAAGAAAGAGAAAAATTATTTAATATGATAAATGAAGAAGCTGATGATATTTTCGGTAAAAATTCAAAACGTGGCAAAGTTGCCAAAAGTGCTGTAAAGATGGCTCTTGATTCTGCTATTATAAAAGAAGAATAATTTTACATCTTCTTAGATATTTTTTTATTCTTCTTTTGTTTCAAATAAAATAATTAGAAATTTTTTAATTGTGTTTTTAAGTATGCTTTTAAATCATCTTTTAGATCATCTCTATCAAGGGCTAATTCTATTGAAGCTATTAAATATCCAAGTTTATTTCCAATATCATATCTTTTTCCGATGAATTTATCTGACAATAAACTATTTTTTTCTGCCAAAAGTTTTAATGCGTCTGTTAATTGATATTCTCCATTTTTTCCACGTTCAATTTTTTCCAATGCATCATATATATCTGCTGTTAATATATATCTTCCTGCAATTGCCAAGTTAGATGGAGCTTCGTCTATCGAAGGTTTTTCAATTAAGTTTTTAATATTACAAACCCCCTTTTCTATTTCTTCACCGTCAACAATTCCGTATAAATGGACATATTCTTTTAAAACTTCTTCAACACCTACGACAGATTTTTTATATTTTTCATAAGTTGTAATAAGTTGTTTTGTGCAACATTCGTTTCCCTTTACGATTGTATCTCCTAAAAGGACAGCAAATGGTTCTTTTGCTGTAAAATTTTTAGCATATCTTATAGCGTCTCCAAGTCCATTTAATTCTTCTTGTCTTATATAAAATATTTCTGCCATACCTGAAATTTTTCTCATTTCTTCAAAGAGTTCATCTTTGCCTTTTTTAATGAGTTCTGTTTCAAGTTCAAAAGATCTATCAAAATGATTTTCTATTGATTGTTTTCCCTTACCAGTAATGATTAAAATTTGTTCAATTCCTGCCTCCACTGCTTCTTCTACAACATATTGTATTGTCGGTTTATCAACAACGATTAACATTTCCTTAGGTTGTGCCTTTGTTGCAGGTAAAAATCTTGTTCCTAATCCTCCAGCAGGAATTACGGCTTTTCTTATCATTTTATAAACTCCTTATTTTTTTTATTTGATGCTAAGTAACAAAGCATTCTTAAATGATATTAAGAGTTAAGAAATATTTCAAGAGTATAAAAACTTTGTGTAGATAAGATTGTTTTTTTGTTGTTATAAAAAAACATTAACTTGGAATTCTGCATATAAAAGTGTTTTTGTGTTAATTAAAAACAAACAAATACAATGCTAAAAACTGTCCAACTATTGGGGTCCACCTAAAAACCATGTTTTAAAAAGTGTGCGTCCTCTTTTTATTTCCTTATGTAGATAAGATTGCTTTTTGTTGTCCTAAAAAAAGTATTAACTTAAAATTCTGCATACAAAAGTATTTTTTATGTTAATTAAAAAACAAATACAATGCTAAAAACCAACTATTTGGGATCACCTTAATTGAGGAGGCGAAGTCCCTACACTTTATTTGATTTATCGCCGCAAGTGTTTTGGGTCTAAGTTTTTAGGGGGCAATTGCGGATGAGAAATTAAAAAAAGTATAGGGTGAGCCGACGAAATTATACTATAGTATATTGAGGAGGCGAAGTCCCTACACTTTATTTGATTTATCGCCGCAAGTGCCCCCTAAAAAAGTTGCCCTGAAAGGGCGAAGTTAATATTTCTGCATGCTAAACGGTTCCGCTCCGTAGGAGCCGGACGACATAGCCCAGGGTTTGCATCTCTGTAAGAGATGCTACCCTGGGTATACATAATTCCTTTTTCCTCCCGCAGGCTGAAAGTCTGCGGACAATATAACTTTACACAAATAAAATTTAATTTTTAGACTTTAATATTTCGACAACAATATTTTTAAGAGTTTTAGAAGCGATAAATTTTGTAAATTTTTTAAAATTTATCGCTGTTTCTTTTGTTGACGTATCTGAAATCATACGAATTACAGTATAGGGGATTTTAAAATTATCGCATGTCACACCGACAGCCGCTCCTTCCATTTCTACGCATAGAACGTTAGGAATTGCATTCAAAAGTTCTTGTTTTTGATCTTCACCAGAGACAAATTTATCTCCACTAATAACTGTCCCGATAAAAAACTGTGGAGAGTTTCCGTTAATTTTTTTTAATTCTTCTTTTGATTTTTCACAAAGCAAAGAATTGTTTTTTATCAAATTCAAGATATATTGTTTCGCCACATTTATTTGATCTTTAGGACATTTTAAAAAATCCCTATTTGTTGGGAGTTCGAATTGTTTAAAAACTGGTCGAACGTCGACATCATATTGAACAAGAGTATCTGCAAGGACTATATCGCCAATTTTTAAATTTTTATTTAAACTTCCTGCTGTTCCTATGAAAATGATTTCACTTACTTTAAATTCATTTATTAGAGTGGTTGCTGTTATTGCACTGGCGACTTTTCCCATAAAAGAAGCCACGACAACAACGTTTTGATTTTCTATTATTCCACTAAAATATGTTCTCATACCAAGAGTTTTAGAAGTCTTATTTCCCAACACCTCTAGAACTTCTTTAATTTCTTCTGGCATTGCACCGATGATTCCGAATGTTTTTTTTGTCATAAAAATTAGAATATAAAATTTTAGGGGAAAGGACAACTTTAAAGGTATTAGAAGACATTTAAATATTAAATTTATGGCGTAGCATTAAGATTATAACTTCTCCACGATAGTAAAATTATTGATTATTTAATTCTTCAATTTTTGATTTTGAGATAGTGAATCTTTTAGGTGTATTTTTCTCGACTGTTTCGAAAGGAGTTTTTGTGGGGGTCTTTTGTAAAACATGCATTGTTTGCAAAAACATTATTTCTTCATTGTTGTAATAAACGACCTCTCTTTTGTAATGACAAGCACATATTAAAAGCAACAAAGAAAAAACAATTAAAAATAAGTTTACATTAACGATTATATTTTTTTCTGTAAGCATTTTCATAAATTCCTCTAATATCACCGCAATAATTCCAACTGTTTTGTTTGTCACAAAAAGTAGGATATAAGATTTTAAGAAAAAGGACAATTTAAAGTTATCAGAAAATTTTAATATCTGCCCTAACACCCTCATTGTCAAACTACCAAAAGCCACACTCAGTAGTGTTCGCTGA
>CAZHFA010000033.1:0-10510 GCA_964531865.1 uncultured Bdellovibrionales bacterium | reverse complement strand
AAGTTTTATGTAGCAATCGTGGATGAGAAATCAAAGAAAATTATTAAGTGGGAAGACGCTGTATTAAAGCACAGCTAGGAGCACACTTGGTAATTTTGTTTGATTTATCACCACAATTGCCACATAAATTATTCTATACGCCCCTTACAAGGATCCTCAAGCTTCCAACATTGCCACTTATTTCCAACATGACACTTTAATACCGATGGTTTTTTAAAAGCACTACACTGAGACTCTGCTCTCCAGTGTTGTCTACCAGCTCCATTTATGGGATTCGCACTTTGGGCACTACACCACATCTCCTCTGACTTAGAATTATCGGCGGCCACAACATAACAAGAAGATGCGCTAGTGTATACTGGAAGTAATGCTACAGAAACACCACCGTATGATTCTCCTCTTCCTTTCCACAAAAATCCATTTCCAGTTCCTCTTACAACATCACAACCAGCAATATCTGAAGAAGAATCTCCATCACCGCTAGAACTGCCAGAAATATTAAATGTGCTTACATCATTTACCAAATTTCCAGACTTAATATTTGATGGAGTACTTAATGCCAAGATAAAAGTCGTATCGGTATTTGTCGATAAATTATACTTATAAACATTTTTATCTATTCCCTTATAAATATAACCAACACCATCAGAAAAAAATGCTCTTGAAATATCAAAAAATTTTCCAGTTTTTTTAACAACACGTGGAATTACATATTGCGTTGTTTCATTTAATTTAAAATTATTTAAAAACACTAAAAAAGCTTTATCCCCCGCATTCCTTATATAACCAATTTCATCTTTTCCATTGCCATCAATATCTGCAATAACAATTCCCCCTTGAGCAGAATCTCCAAACGCTTTCTGCTTTAATAAAACTTTTGACTTTCTTCCAACAACATCATATCCCCAAAGATTTTTCTTCTTTACTCCATTAAAATATGAGATGCCTCTTTTCTTACCGACAAATTCATCCTTTCCATCACCATTCGTGTCTGCACAAGAAAAATATGTATAATCATTCCTTGGAAGATTTATTGCTCTTTTCTTACCGTCAAAATCTCTATACGATAAAATTTTGTCTTTTATAAATGCAATTTCAGATTTTCCATTTCCATTAAAATCACACCCAGCAAGGACTTTGATGGTACCAGATCCAAAAGATACTAAATTAGAAGATAACCCAGAATTGATATCTCTATACTGCCATAAAATTTTATTAACTTTTTTTCTAACAATTCCGATGTCAGATTTATTATCTCCATTAAAATCCCCAGAAATAATTTTATCTGTTTTTTTATTTCCAAATGTCATACTACTAGTGGTTCCATCATCAAAAAACAAACCATGATCTATCTCATTATTGTTATTGGCTCCGTACAAATGAAAATCTGTTATACCATTAGTATTATAATCTACACTTCCAGCAAAAGATTGATTTATAAATAAAAGAAAAAAAATACAGATACAAAATATTTTCATAGAAAGAACTTTTAAAAAAAATAAAACAAACCTTTTATAGGTTAATTCAAAGCGCCACTCTTCACAATATTATATTCTTTAGAAAAATATTCAATATACTGATATGCCATTGCTGGAATCATTAAAAGAGTGGATTCAGAAATCGGTTGTCCCTCTCCTTCTATGGAATCATCACTACTCTCATCTTCAGAAGATTCTTTTTTTTCAGTTGATATAGCTTCATCATATTTTTTTACAATTTCCTCAAACAGCAACAATGCAGCATAATACGAATCTTTATTAGATAAACACTCCTTTGATCTATCAATAATTCCAATTATCTTATCGTAATTTTCTTTAAAATTTAATAAATACCCCCATGCCTGAATACTTTCTAATCGACATTCTTTGATAGATTCACCTTGAATAATGCCCTCATTAACATTCGCATTAGCATCAGCATTAACAGTTTCTTTTATTTTTTTCTCATCACCTTTAGAGAACTCTTTAATCATACTATCAATCTTATTACTCTCTACATTTACCGATAATAAAAACCTCATATGACGAACGAATTCATCATTTGAATTTCTTTCATTAAATGCTAAGTGAGAATAACAAATAGCTTCTTCTTCTTGACCTATTTTAAAATATAAATCTGAAAGTCTTCTAAAAACTTTATACCTATAATCTTTTACAACATCTTTACTATTTAAATTACCAAGAATTTCATTATAAATATCTATCGCACTTTCCTTATTTCCCACTAAATCCAGCATTCTTGCGTAAGCCATCTTGTAATTTATATCATCGGGATAATAACTATATAACTTTTTAATAATTGACAATGCACTATCATTATCTCCCAAACGCTCCAAAGCCAAAGATAAGTTGTATTGAATTTTCGGGTTATCTTCAATCATTAAAGCCTTATAAAAAGACTGAACTGAATCTAAATACTTACTACTTTTAAAATAGTACATTCCCTCACGAAAATAGGACATTAGTTTTATTTCATTTTCAGAAACTATATTTTGCCTTAGTTCCCCCGTGTTGGTAATGGCACACGAAATTAAAAATATTAAAAATACTAAAAATTTTTTCATTATAAATACTTTTTTATTAAAGATTAAAATTCATAACTACATTTTTAATCTTTTAAAAATGAACTCTGGAATATGCTTAACGACCAACATAATAAGATGCCAAAAACATGGAGTATATAAAATATCTTTATTTTTCTTAATCGCATTAAAAATATCTTTTCCAACATATTCTGCACTTGCAAACAACATCCCCTTCTCCAAATGGTCTGTCATTGGAGTTGCGACAAAGCCAGGTTTTACAGTTAAAACATGTACATTATATGGAAAAAGTCTATTCCTTAATCCTTCCAAAAATATAGTTAATGCACCTTTACTTGTACCATAAAAATAATTACTTTGACGCCCCCTATCTCCAGCAACAGATGAAATCACAGCGATATTCCCTCTTCCTTCTTTTTGAAATTTATTTGCAACAATAGAAATGAGAGAAGCAACACTTAAAAAATTAACATCAAGTAATTTTTTTGCCTCTAAAAAATTATCTTCCATCTCTTTTTGTTTTCCAAGCATTCCATAAAATACAAAGAAATTATCAAAATTATCTAAAATTTTATCTGCATCATCAATAAATGCTTGATGACTTTTAAAATCTAATACATCACCGATAACTCTAACATCTACACTCGAAGCTCCCTGGACTAATAAGTCATGTCTAATTTCATCTAACTTTCCCTTGTTTCTTCCGACTAACAAAAATGCATCTTTTTCAATTGCAAAATTTTTCAAAGTCGCCTGTGCTATTAAAGATGTTGCCCCTAACGCCACAATTTTTCTCATATTAAAAACTCCTTTTAAAAATCTTTTTTAACAACTCTTCTCCAAAAACTAGATGAGATTTTTGGATCTATATACGAAGAAAACTCTTTTAAATTTGGATAGAATTCTTCAAACGAACTTCCTTTCATACAAGTATCTTTTGATGGATACATTTTTCCACCAAAACCTTTAACAAGCTCTTCTAATGCCTCTAAGAGTTTTAATGTCTTTTGACCGGAATTTATAAAATCAAGACAAAGCGTAATCCCTGATGTCGGAAAAGACAGCATACCAGGCGATTTAATTTCTCCAAACTCCTTTAATACTGCCAAAAATGAAGCCCCTTCAGATTCCACTATAGTTTTAAAAACTTCTCTTATTGCTTTATCATTATTATCACGTGGCACTACACATTGATACTGATAAAATCCATTTTTTCCATATATTCTATTCCAATCTTTAACAGCATCAAGTGGATAAAAAAATGGATCATAGTGAACTGTTTTTTTCACAATCTTTGGAATTTGTTTGTTGTAATACGCAAAATTAAATGCTTTTATCGTATATTTATTTAATGTAAAAGATGGAAAATCAAACGGAACCATTAAAGGAATTTTCATAGGATTTTTAGGTAGCATTGAGCGATCTTTTTGTGAGTGATTAGCTCTCATGTAAATTCCACGGCCAAAATTATCCCCATTTGACGCACAATCAAGCCAAGCAACAGTATAATCAAATCTTTTACCAGACTCTTTATTGATTTCAAAAAATTCATCAAGCCCTGTAAATTTTATAAACTCCCCATCAAAAAAACCATTTTGAACTGCTTTTAATTGTATGTCTGCCCATAAAATTATACCTGTAAGCCCTAACCCTCCAATTGTCGCCTTAAAAAGTTCAATTTCTTTTTCAGGAGAAACTTGAAGGACTTTATTATCTGAACGCAAAATAGCCATTTTCTTTACATAACAGCCAAAAGTGCCTGCAACATGATGATTTTTCCCATGAACATCATTTGCAATAGCACCACCTACTGTAACATATTTTGTTCCAGGGCTTACCGGCAAAAACCACCCTTTTGGAAGAGCAACATTTAATATATCTTCTAAAGAAATTCCTGATGTACAACGAATAATTCCAGTATTGGTATCAAAAGCTAAAAAACGTTTAAAAAATTCTGTTGAAACTAAAACACCATCAGCATTTAGGCAACTATCTCCATAACTTCTCCCTAGACCTCTTGGCAACACTAATTTTTCAGTCTTTGGAAAACTAATATTAGAAAGCCATTCAAGAAATCTAATTTCTTGAGTCACTTTAGGAATTCTTCCCCAAGACAAATATTTATTTGAAATTAAATCATCAGACATATTTTGCTACCCCAAAAATAAAAACACTCAAAAATAAAATCACATAGCTTGCCTTATCTTTTAATGCAAAGATTATTGGATCTTGATTCATTTGTCCACGATGTGATACAAGCCAAATTCTACTTATCCAATACAATAATAATGGACATAAGAGCCATAAATATGTGGCATTTTTATATAACCCCACAGGTATTCCATTCTGAATATATAGGGCAAAAATTAAAACTGCCATATAACCACTTGAAGATCCAAAAATTTGTATTTGCTCTAAATCAGAAACCTGATAACCACGACCATTTATCTTTTTTTGAAGTTGTGCTTTTACAGCAAATAATTCCGAATACCTTTTTGCACAAGCCAAACTAAAGAATATAAAAAGAGAAAACATGAAGAGCCATGGAGATAAATAAATATCAAGAGCAATGCCTCCTGCTAAAATCCTTACAGTATATAGAATAGATAATGCAATAACATCTAACAAGACAATTTTTTTTAAACAAAAAGAATAAAAAGTTGTTAATAAAAAATAAGTACATAAAGCAGATAAAAAATCCTTTCCTAAAAAAATACTAATTACTATTGAAAATACGAACAACAGACATGCAACTTTTACCCCAGAAGCAATAGGGACTAGTCCAGAAGCAAATACACGCTTTTTCTTTATTGGATGCATTCTATCTGCATCTAAATCTATCAAATCATTAAAAATATAAACACTTGAAGCTAAAAACGAAAAAGAAAAAAATGCGACAACAGCTTTAAATAGCAAATCAAAATTCAAAAATTTATGTGCTAAAAATATAGGGACAAAAATTAAAAAATTTTTTACCCACTGATATGTACGTATCATTGTAAAAAAATTTTTTAAAGTTAGCTTTGCACATTCTTTTATAAAAATTACGTTAGAATTTTCTTTGCTTACCTTATTAAAAACATACTTATTACCGACAACGATTGGAGTTTTAGATTTTGCTAATATTGGAATATCACAATTATTATCTCCTATATAAGAAAAGGCCTCGCCATTTGTATATTCTAATATCTTTTTTAATTTATTTTTGCTTTTTAAATTAAGGTTATCGTCTGAGGCAATAAAATCGTCAAAAATATTTAGATAATTGCAAACATCTTCTGCAATTTTTTTATTTGACGCTGTAGCTAAGATGATTTTCGTATTTTTCTTTTTTTCTTCTTTTATAAAATTCAAAACTTCTTGATTGTAAGGAAGAAGTGAAACATCTAAAGAAAGAAGACTGGAAACTTTATTTTTAAAAAAAGCTTTTCCCTTTAATAATGATAAAGGAATGGTAAAAAGATGCGTTATATCATTTTTAAGAAGTGATATTACTGACTCGTACAAGAGATCACTTTTAACTAAAGTACCATCTAGATCAACAAACAAATATTTTTGATTGACCATAGAAAAAAACCTTATATTTATTGTAAATTATATTTTAGTATACAAATTATTGCTCGAACTCCATCTCTCCAACCTATTTTTTTCCCCTCATCGTATGTTCTACCATAATATGATATTCCGACTTCGTACACTCTACATTTTGTTTTTGCAATTTTTGCTGTAATTTCTGGTTCAAACCCGAATCTATCTTCTTGAATATTTATTCCTTGAATAATTTCTCTTTTAAAAACTTTATAACAAGTCTCCATGTCAGTTAAATTTAAATCACTAAACATATTGGAGCATAATGTTAAAAATTTATTTCCTAAGCTATGCCAAAAATAAACAACTCTATGAGGAGCTCCTCCCATAAATCTAGAGCCAAACACGACATCTGCTTTTCCTGACTCTATCGGTTCTATAAGTGTTGGATATTCATTTGGATCATACTCCAAGTCAGCATCTTGAATGACTACTAAATCTCCTGTGGCTTCTTTTATTCCAGTTCTAAGGGCAGCTCCTTTCCCCATGTTTTTTTCATGATAAATAATTTTATCAACTTTAGAACTAATTTTTTCTTGTAAAATTTGTCTTGTACCATCGGTTGAATAATCATCGACGATTATTATTTCCAACTCCTTTTTAGGAGAGGCTTTTACGGCATCCACAATAGTTTCTATTGTGTTTTTTTCATTATAACATGGAATAATGACTGTAAGTTTCATATATAAAAATCCTTCTAAAAAAACCTCTAAATAATAACTTGCATTAAATTATTTGTAAACTCCTATATCTGGACACCCAACTAATTTAATTTTTGGGTGTCCAAAATATAAAAATATAAGTATAATAATAAAATTTTATTTCAGATATAAGATTTTATCTTTTTGCCCTTCTATTTTTAAAATATTTTTATTTATTCTTGTTTATTATTGTTAATAATCTTTGTTGATCTTAAAATTGAACAGTACTCTCTTCTAACAAAACAGGGTTTGTCATTATTTTTTCCTTTATTTTACCTTAATATATCAATGATTAACTAAATAGCAATGATGCTACTCTAACCCCTCGAAACCACTTTTGTCCTATTTTATTAGCTTCTAAAATCATATTTTCTTTATTTGCAATAAAGCGTGAAAAATTCTTATTGATCATTCCTAAATTATCTACCCAATTTTTCGTATTTATTTTTAATCTTACTAGGATAGACTCCAGCTCCTTTGGAATACGCCCTTTTTTATTTTCTCTAATTTCTCTTCCAACATAATCTAGCATTAAAAGGTATTCTTTTTGATTCATCGATAAAAATCCACCTTCTTTTTTATCAATATTTGTAATCCAATTGGTTACTTTTTTTCCTGACTCAATTCTGTGATTTTTTAGTCGTCTTGCTTTCTCTTTTTCTTCCAATATTCTTTCATATGCACTTGTAAATATACTTTTTTCAGGAGTATCTGCTATTTTTGCTCTAATTGGATTTAAATCGATATACAAAGAACATTGCAATGCACTAGCCTCATCAAACACTCTTTTACAAATAAACCTTCCCTCCCAAAATCTTCCACTACATTCATCTTCTTTATTTGCCCTTCTAGCAATATTTTCACTCACAGACTTCATAAACCAACTAAGATTCCCAAGTCTTTTACGCATTTCTAAAATTCTTTCTTTAGTTTCAAATAAGGCACTTTCTTTTTTATTATCATTTCCCCTTATTGGATACAACTCTCTCCACCTTCTAACTATCTCATCATCATTTAATAATATTAACTTTTTATAATTAGTTCTTAACAATATATGTAAATGATTGCTCATTACTGCATAACTTAATACATCAATACAAAAAATTTGTGATAATTTTTTTAATCTCTCTTGGACCCATTTTCGTCTATGTTCATAATTTTTATTTAAAACTGTATCTTTTCCACATAAAAAACATCTTCTTACACATCTTGAAATACAGTGATACATTCCATCTTTATCTTCTAGGACAATCTCTTTTCTGGCTATTGTCATAAATTTTCTCCTAATAATTTACGATATTTATTTTTCACACACATATTATTTTATCGATTTTTACGTTTATAAAGTGTCCTATTTCATTAACTTTATTTGGGTGTCCAAAATTTTAATTACAAAATTTTAAAATATGTAAAATAAAAATAATACTTTGGTGTCCTAACAAAAAAAAATATGTATAATATTTGGGTGTCCAAAATTTAAAAAGGTAAAATATGATTCGAATTATAACTATTGTTTGCTTGTTAGCACTTATTAACGCATGCTCCGGAAAAGATATAAACTCAGCAGGCCCTCACGAATTTAACGCAGGCCCCGTAATCGACTCATCAGAATCTGTAGAAGAATTAATCGTAAAGGCCAATCGCTATTACGAAAAAGAAAGCTACAGCTCTGCAATAAAAATTTTTGATACAGCTTACAGAAAAGAACCCTACGGAAGATATTCCCTATATGCAAAAACAAAAATAGCAGACGCATACTTTAAAACTGAACAATACCCAGAAGCTACAAATAATTATTACGACTTAGTAAAAAGTCAACTTGGAAACTACAATAAAGAATACGCAATATACATGACAGGCCTTTCAAATTATAAATCTTTTAAAGGAATAGGTAGAGATACCGCTTCTATAAAGAAAGCAGTCGAGTTTTTCGATATCATTATATCTGACTACCCTAATTCAAAATACATTCTTGATGCCAAAAAATACAAGTTAGAATGTTTTAAATTGTTAGCACTAAGAGAAGAAGAAATTTTAAATTTTTATAAAAAACAAGGAAATGAAAAAGCGATAAGACAAAGAGAAATAGATTTTAATAAGAATTGGAAAAAATACTTATAGAAATTTTATTTTTTTTCAATAAAATCTGAAATTATAATTGATGTTTCCTTAGAAGGCTTCTTAGCCCGTTTAAAATAATCCATAAGTCTTTTTACATATATATTATCAGGACATTTTTGATAAATATACGCAAGCTCTCTAAGGGAAAAATCAATGTAACCACAATCATAATAAATACGTGCTAACACTAATCTTCCCCTATCAAACTCTGGATTACTACTAAGTCCCTCTAAGCAAACACGAATCGCCTCAGAATAATTCTTTGCGATACGTAAATTATCAGCACAATCTGCAAAACTTTCATTTTGCAAATCATGCTGTAATTTATTTTGTTTTTCTTCGTTTAGTTGATTCATTCATCAAACATATTTTACATAAACAAATTAACACTCATCTGCACTATAATAACCATTAGAACAAAGATCTATGTTAGAAAAATCAACAGCAAATGATGTAGAAAACTTTAATGTTTCTCCAACTTCACTCATTGCCTCTACATAAAATACAACATTCTTCACACCATAAACTGAAATAGGCTCATCAGATCCAGGAAAATATTGATTACCACCATGAACATCAGTAAATATACCGATAATATTAGCTTCCGATGCCTCTCCGTCTACAGATGCAGGAATCTCACTTTGCCCAGTTAATGCAATATCACTAGATACAAAATCATTTCCATTTCCATAATAATTCTTTACAACAAAATAAAGTTTAGTTATAGCAACTCTATAAGATAAACCATTTTTTACATTTATTCTTACATGTGCATTATAAAAAGGTTCCCATGTAGGAGTATCCTCAGATTCAGAATCCACAGGGCAACACATAGAACGATAAATATCTACTTGATCAACAAATTCATCTTCAGCTAAATCTTCGGCATACAAAATAGTAGCTGAAGTAGCCCTTACTTGTGATAATCCATTATGAACCTTGCCACAAGCAATGCTAAAAGTAACAATGGATATTACTAGTACTAAAATTATTATTTTCTTTATCATTTTTATTTTCTCCTAAACAATTAAAATTTATTACTCTGCATCATCAAAACTACCTTCAACAATTCTTGGAGTTACAAAAAACAACAACTCCTCATCGGAATTATCAATTTTTGATAATCTAAAGAAATGTCCTAATACTGGAATATCCTTTAAAAAAGGTACTCCCGATACTGAATCCTTATCAGTTACTTTATACACACCACCTAACGCAAAAGTTTGTCCACTAGAAACAAGTACTGTTGATGTAGCACGCCTTATCACTATTGATGGCACACCATCAACAACCCTAGATCCAAACTGACTTGATTCTCCCATTACATCTAACAAAACATAATAATCAGGAGATGCTTGTGGTGTAACCTTTAATGTAATACCAACGTCAATTGACTCTGTAGCAGATTTAGAAGAACCAGAAGCTGAAGATCCCTGCCCAGTTGCAACAGTAGTTCCTCCATCAGGTAATTTAATATTAATAGTTTCAACATTTTTAATTTCTGCAGGTGTATTATTTGTAGTTACTACTGATGGCTTACTAATTGTCTTTATCTTTC
>CAZHFA010000032.1:0-10605 GCA_964531865.1 uncultured Bdellovibrionales bacterium | reverse complement strand
TCCGAAACGACAATATTTAAATAAAATATGAAGTCATTTTTAGGGCAGAATTAAAGACAATATAACTTTATATAAATTTTTTACCATTGTACTTGATACTTTATCTGTATTGGGGCATATTATTACGATGTTTTGTAGAAAAAATTTTTTAAATTTTTAATTTTTTTGATAAGTAAAGGTAAAAATGGCAAAAGTTGCAAAAGAAACAATTTTTTTGATGTCGTCAGAAGATACAGGATATTTTTATACGTTAAGACGAAATAAGAAGAAGAATAAAGGTGAGCAAAAAATATCTTTAATGAAATATGATCCGGTTGCAGGAAAAAAAGTCTTATTTGAACAAAAAACAAAATTAGTTCCAACAAAGAAAAAATACGTTCGTGGAGCATAGAATCTAATGTGTGCTCATCGTAGTTTAGATGATTTTTTAGTAGAGGATACAAACGTAGTTTCAGATTCTAAAAAAAATTTTGTTGATGAGGAGCTCGATACCCAAAATAAACAAGGAGAAAAAGAATCCAAGGTTAATAAAGGGGAGAGCTTATCTCAATTCAAAGGATCTAAAACTAATGAAGCACTTTACACTTTCCCAGATTTATTGGCGTTAGTTTTTTCTTTTTTATTTTTTTTCTTATCAAGTAATTATATAGAAAATTTAAATCTTGAACCGTTATATAAAAAAAATGGCGTTGTCTTTTTATTTTTTCTTGTCTTTAGCATAAATGCCTATTACTTATTACGTCCATTTTCAAAAAGATGTATGGACTTTTTAGATAAAGTTTCTCTTGGAGTTATTTCTGCTCTTTTTATTTGTGCTGTTTGTGCAATCGTAGGATTAGTCGATGAGAGTGAAAATTTTATAGCGTTTGAGAAAGTTTTTTTTATTGGGAGTATCATTTTTGCTTTTGATAATATTTGCTTTAAAGCAGGGCTTAATAAGCTAAAAGAGTATTTAAGCATAAAAAAAGAATATGTGTTTAGTAATACTGTAAATCGCACAAATACTGAAAATTTAAAAAGTGCTACAATAGAAAAAATTCCTCTTAAAAATTTAAGAAGAAATGATTTTGTCCATTTAAAAGTTGGGGATATTTCATGTTTTGATGGTGAAGTATTAGATGGGGAAGCTATAGTTTCTAAAAGGGTTTATGCTGGAAAAGCTGAAACAAGTATTGTATCTTCTAAATTATATCTTTTTGCTGGAACAAAGATTTTAAATGGTGAAGTGATAGTTAGAGTCGATAATTTATTAGAAGATACTTTCATTTTTGACAACATTACTAGATGTCAAGAAGTTATTGATAAACAAGATGGGATTATTTCAAAAAAAGCAATCGTTTGTTTTTCATTTTTTATTGTTGGATTATTTTTTATCCAATTTTTTGTCTTTTCAGATAAAAGTATTCAAGGAATTCTTACTTTTTTAATTTCTAGTCTAATTTTCTTCTCACTTTCAAAAATTTTTATAATCAAGAATAATTTTATAGGTTTATTATTAAAGAAAGCTTTTGCTGAAAATCTTCTTGTAAATAAAAAAAATATTTTTTCAGAATATTCCAATATAAAAAATTATGTATTTGATTTTGTGTCAGAGTCTTTTTCTCAAAATTGTGTAGTTAGTGCTTTTAAATTGTATGATGAAAGAATTGGTAGAGAATATTTATTAGAAGCTTTATTTTCCATTTTTTCAAAATCAGATTCTTCAATACTAAAATGTATGGGAGAGTATATATCTAAAAAACAAACTATTATAAAAGCGTATAGGCTTGAAAACTATATTGAGCGTAGTGATTATAATGTTGTTTCAACTCTTCTTGGAACTAAATTTATTATAGGTGAAGAATCCTTTATGGTGGAAATGAAAGTTCAAGCTCAAGAATCTGATTTTATATCTGAACCTAAAGGACAAAAAATTATATATGTTGCATTAAATGATATGGTAGTTGGATATTTTGTTTTAGTTCGTGATTTTATTCAGTTGATGAAAAATTTAGTAGATGATGTTAAGAAAAAAGGTGCAACTTTTTATCTTATGAGTCAAGAATCAGAATCTTCTTTGGATGAGATTGGAAAAAGTATCGGTGTGGATTTAGCATACATAAATGGGGGATTAAGTCAGAAACGTTATTTAGAAAAGCTTACGATGCTTGGAGAATATGTTTTCTTTACTAATTTAAATACAGATAAAAAAATATTAAATAGCAGTAAGCATAATATTGGAATTTTTGATCCTGTTCTTTGTGAAATAAATAATGTTGATGTTGTTAATTTTGTTAATACTCCAGAAGGGTTCTTGTATTTTATGAATCTTTTATCATCATTTAAAAAATTTATGATACATTTTTGGGGATTTTTTGTAGCTTCAGCATTGATATTGATAGCTATGTCTTTTAATATTGTTTATTTATTTTTTGCAGTATTTATTTTAACAAACTTCTTTCTTGTTTTGTTTAGATACAGAGCCGAAAAATTTTAAGAGATCTTCAATTCTTTCGATGATAGAACATTTTCTTTTTATAGAATTTTGCTTATTTACTGCCATTTTTAGGGCTTTTTCCTCTCCGACAATGATAAGTAATTTTTTTGCTCTTGTTATTGCAGTATAGATAAGTTGTCTTTCTAATAAATTGAAATGACACATATGAAGTGCTAATACTACGCATGGAATTTCAGACCCTTGCGAGCGATGTACGCTAAGAGCATAGGCTAATTGTAGTTCCGAAAGGTCATTTTTTTGGTAAGTTATATTTTGTCCATTCCAAAGAGTTACTACAACTGAACCAATATGGGAATTGATACTTGTAATAATTCCAGTATCTCCATTAAATACTCCTGATGGGCCTAAATTATAATTGTTTACTCTTTGGCAAACTCTATCGTTTAATCTAAATGAATTGTTATTTATAATAATTTCTTGTTCTGAATCTAACATCTCTATTGGATTTAAAGTTTTTTGAATTCGTTGATTTAAATTGATAGTTCCTAATGGGCCTTTATTCATTGGTGTAAGGACGACTATGTCCTCCGAAGGAATGTTAAATTTTTCTGGGATTTGCTCTAATACTAATTTTTCAATCAGATTTGCCGTTTCATATTGCGATTCTTTAGGAATAAAATATGCATCTGTTTTTGTTATTCCATCTGGAATTGGAATTTTAGGAACAATACCATTATTTATATCAAAAGCTATATCATTTATTTTTGATGTTATGTCACGTCTGAAAATGTATGATAAAGAAATTTTTTTTATAAAATTGCATGATAATAAATCAGAATATACTTTTCCAGGACCTACAGGGGGAAGTTGATCTTTATCTCCAACCATTATAAGTGTCGCATGATTTGGAATAGCCGAAAATAAATCTTTTGCAAGTGAAACATCTATCATAGATGATTCATCAATAATAAATATATCTGCATTGATTTGCTTATCTAAATTGTAAGTAAAAGAAAATGTTGTTGGATCATATTTTAAAAGTCGATGGATAGTTTGTGCTTTCATATTACAAACGCTTCCAAGTCTCTGTGCAGCTTTACCTGTTGGAGCTGCTAGTTTTATACTTTTTCCAGCAGCAGAAAAAATACGTGCTATAAGATTTATAAGCGTTGTCTTTCCACACCCGGGACCACCTGTAATTAAAGCAAGTCTATTGTTGTTTGCTATTTTTAAGGCATTAATTTGTTCTTCTGTATAGTGAATTTGTGTAATAGCTTCAATTTTGGGAATTGTATTATTTATAAAATTTTCAGATATTAGTGGAGTTTTTTCTGCTAAAATCTTATTAACAATAAATTTAGCAATAAAATTTTCGGCAAAATCTATTGCTGGTAAGAAGAGTTTTCCATTTCTTGATATTAAAAATTTTTCTATTATGAGTTCTTCTACTAGCTGATTTATAGAAAATTCTGTATCAGTTTTTAATATTTGTTTCGTATGTTCTTCTAATTTTTTTTCTTCTAAAAAACAATTTCCATCATCTAAAGATTTTTCTAATGTATATAAAATTCCAGCTTTTATTCTTCTTGGATCATCTTTTGAGAATCCCATTTTAAACGCTATATCGTCAGCTTTTAAAAAGCCAATTCCTACAATATCAGAGCACAATTTATAGGGATTGGATGATACGACTTCAATGCTCTTTTCTCCATATTTTTTATAAATTAAGTTTGCTAAATTTTGATTGATATTATGTTCAATAAGAAATCTTATAATATCTCCATCACTTTTTTGACCTTGAAGTGTGTTGTAAATTTCATCAACTTTTTTTTGATTTAATCCTTTAATGCTTTTTAAAGAAGAGGGATCTTGTAAAATTTTTTCAATTGCATTTTTCCCGTATAATGCAATAATTTTTTGAGCTGTTTTTATTCCAATTCCTGGGAGTAATCCACTTGATAAATATTTTTCTACTCCTTTAATATCTGATGGAGGAGTCTGTATTATTGTTATGGCTTTTAATTGTTTTCCAAATTTTGGATGTTCTATAAAAGTTCCAGAAGCAACAATATAAGCTCCTTCATAAATATTTAAAGCTTTCCCTGTGATAACAACATCACTATAATCAGATTCTTTTTCTACTATTAAAATACAAAAACCATTTTCTTCATTTTTAAATCTAATTTTTTTAACATAGCCTTTTATTGATATTGTTTCATTTGTTTCAAAATCAAGCATTATCAGTATTTTTCTTCTTTGGAAAAAATCTTTTTTTTGTAATTAGATTTCTTTTTTTATTTTTTAATATATTTTTTACTGTAGCATTAGAACCTTCATCTGAATTTTTTTCTTTAAGCTCATCATCAAACAATCTTGATGGTTCTTCCATATGATCATCTTGATGTGCTTGCATTTCAAGTTCATATTCATCCATTCTAAGTCTCACATCTGGCATGATTAAAATTCTAACTTCATATTCTGATTCAAGTCTTGTTAATTCCTTTTTCTTATTATTCAAAAGAAAAATTGCAGGGGCAGTTGATAAACGTATTTTTACAAGAGGAACATTTCCTAAAATGACAGCAGCTTGAATTTTTCTTAAAACTTCAAGTGCAATTAACTCTGGATTCCTTATTTTTCCAGTCCCTTTACAGTGTTGACATGTAATATGACTTTGACTTGAAAGGGATGTCCTAATTCTTTGCCTAGACATTTCTAGAAGTCCAAACCTTGAAAGGTTACCTATTTCAATTCTTGCCTTATCATCTTTTGTAGCATCATGCATTCTTTTTTCAATTTCTGTTCGATGATGTTTTTCAAGCATATCGATAAAATCAACAACAATTAATCCGCCTAAATCTCTTAGGCGAAGTTGTTTTGCAATTGCATCTGCTGCTTCTAAGTTTGTTCTAAAAGCAGTATCTTCTATACCTTCTCCTGCTGTGCCTTTTCCTGAGTTCACATCAATTGAAACAAGAGCTTCAGTGGGGTCTATAGCAATAGCTCCTCCTGAAGGAAGTTTAACTTCTCTTCCAAAAGTTTCTATAACTTTATCTTCAATGTTATAGTGCGTAAAAATAGGCTCAGGACTATCATATAGTTTCACTCTTGAACGATATCTTGGCATTACTTCTTGTATAAATTCTTTTACAATTTCAAATGTGTTTGGATTATCAATTACAATTTCTCTTACGATAGGAGTAAAATAATCGCGAATTACACGTGTAACAAAAGTTCCATCCGTATATAAAATAGTGGGAGATGATGCGGTTTTTGCACGATTTTGAATTTTTTCCCAAAGCTCAAGTTGCATTGTTAAATCTCTGGAAAGCTCACTATGAGATCTATCTAGTCCTGCAGTTCTAATGATGATTCCCATTCCATCAGGAAGTTCTAAATCTTGAGTAAGTTTTTTTAATCGACTTCTTTCATCTGTACTTCCCTTTCTTGAAATTCCTCCTTTGTCTGTCCCTAACATTAAAACGACGTATCTTCCGGGTAAAGAAAGGTAAGTTGTTAATGTTGCACCTTTTAAATCACGTTCATCTTTAACTACTTGAACAATAATTTCTTGCCCTGCCTTTACGACATCTTGTATTTTTATTTGAGATACAGATTTCTTTTTTACATATCCATCTTTAAAATACGATGGATGAATATCATTTATTTGTAAAAACCCATTTCTTTCAGCTCCAATATCGACGAAAGCCGCCTGAAGACTAGGTTCCACTCTGGCAATTTTTGCCTTATAAATATTTCCTTTTAGTTTTTTTCCGACGTTTGATTCGATTTCTAACTCAACGGGTTCATTTCCCTCTGTAATTGCAATTCTACACTCTTCTGGATGAATTGCATTGATAAGCATGTAGCGTTCCATAAATTTACTCCTAAAATTGTAGGAGTCCAGCTATTTAATATTGGTTTTAGTTCAAATTTCATTTTGAATTTTATTTCACTTATAAGCAGAATATTGTGTGTCCTAAAAAAAATCATTATACAAAAAATTATAAAATTATAAAAATATATCAAGTAGTTAAAATTTGTTTAGGTAACTTCAAGTTAAAAAGTAAAAACTTTTTTAATATTAACTTTGTCAGTATTAATTAGCTGAATCCTTTTTAAATAAAAAAATCTAAGATACCAAAATATAGATTCTAAAATAAACGTTATATTTTGTAAATAGTAAATATATTTGTATCTATAATATAAATAAAAAAAGCTGACTTAATGATTACCTCGCTAAAAGTTTCTCCTAAGCCAGCTCAGACAAACAAGAACTATGCATTTTTTACCTCGCTAGTTCCTTAAAATTAGGCGTCGTTTGCCCCGCCCTTTCTCTGTTTTTGTATTTGCATCTCTTTTGATGAAAGAAACTTTAGAAAGATTCTTTTTTTTTTAGATAAGCGAACCAAAAAAGGTATGAATGTGTGTGTGCGGTAAACAGGAGGAGGCTTTTTGGGTTCCTTTATCTTCATCAACAAAAAACTACGCAAACACTCTAAAAGAAAAACAAGCAAGGAATATGCCAACAATGTAATGTGTTGAAAATAATAGATATTCTATTTTGTAAAATTAAAAAGAAGTGAAAAATTTTCCATTATTTTTGACAATAGATGCTTTTTTGACAGTATTTTTTTAGGAATGAGGGATGGGGAAGATCTTTTTATATAAAAAAAATAAAAAAAGTATAATTTTGTAAAGTTTTTTTGGGATTCTTACGAAAACATTACTTGTAGGGCAGATGAGATATGTTTTTGTTGGTGTTTTTGGTATTGGTTAAAATTGAAAGATTTTTCCCTTTATCAAAAGGTTTTCTATGATGCTCTTATAGTTGTCATCGTTAATTTGGTGCTTATAAGAGAGATAATCACTAGAAGGCTAAAGCTTAAATTTTAAGATCACCACAGTGGCGTTTCTTATTAAAGATTTTTACGATTTTAAAATTGGCAGAAATTTTTAATGTATGGAAATGTCGTTTAAGAAATGTATCTTGCAAGGCTTGTTATTTTTATGAGGGTAAAGCCTTTTAGAAGTAATTTTGCTAATTTGTTCTATTTCGCGAGTGAGGGGCAATAAGAAAATTTTTTTTATTGCCTCTTTTTTTTTCAAAAAATTTCTTTTCATATATTTGTTTATCTATTACAGACTGTCTTTATAAATATTAAAATTTTTAGCTTCTTTTTTGATTAGATTTTATCTAATAGGGTATGAGTAATGACATAAAAATTTTTACAGGCCGTGCTAATATTACATTTTGTGAAAATATTTGTGATATTTTAAAAATTCCACAATCGAGAATGGATTTTATAACGTTTAATGATGGTGAATCATCTGTGAAAATTATAGATTCCGTTCGTGGTTGTGATGTTTTTTTTGTTCAAAGTTTATCTTCTCCAGTTAATGATCATTTAATGGAAACGCTTATTGCAGTTGATGCCTTAAAAAGAGCATCAGCCAAAAGAATTTCTTTAGTAATTCCATATTTTGCTTATGCAAGACAAGATAGAATAGTTGAAGGGAGACAACCAATAAGTGCAAAGTTAGTTGCAAACTTAATTTCTGTAGCGGGAGCTAATAGAGTTGTTACAATGGAACCTCATACTGCACAATTGATGGCATTTTTTGATATTCCAGTAGATGGGTTGTCTGGAGTTCATGTCTTTTTAAAGTATATAAAGGGATTAAAAGATATCGAGAATACAATAATTGTTGCCCCAGATATCGGTGGAGTAGAAAGAGCAAGATTTTATGCAAGCCATCTTGATAATTTTCCTTTAGCGGTTATCAATAAAAGAAGGGATAAACCAAATAAGATTTCCCAAATGCAATTGGTAGGGGATGTGCGAGGAAAGAGGGCTATTATAATAGATGATATGGTTGATACCGCAGGAACATTAGTTCGTGCGTGTAATTTGCTTTTAGAAAATGGAGCAACTGAAGTTTTGGCGTTTGTTGTGCATCCGATTTTATCATCTAATGCACAAGAAAAAATTCAGTCATCAGAATTAAAAGAACTTATAATTACAGATACCATTTCTCATAATAAGTATGTTTCAAAAATAAAAGTATTATCTGTTGCAGAGTTTATGGCAACCGCGATATCTCACATTCATCAAGAAATTTCATTAAGTAGTTTGTATTGATAGAGTTATAAATTTTTTAGTAAATTTAAGTTTATATCAGAAGCTTTATAAACTCCGTTAATCTTTTTTAAAAATAAATAAAAAATAAAATTTTTTTCAAGTTGTTTAGAAGGAATTTTTATCTTTGAATATTTCATATTTTTAATTTGCCACAGCTTTTTTTATAGGTTCAATATTTATGTTTTTTAAATTTTCTTTATTCGTTTCTTCAAGTATAGCCATTGCGTTTATCATATTTAAAGCTATTGATTTGATTACATTAACGGCGACACTATTTCCTAGTTGCTTATATGCCTGATTATCACTTACAGGCAATACAAAAGTTTCTGGGAAACCTTGTAATCTTAGTGCTTCTCTTGGGGTTAATTTTCTAGGATTCTTACCATCTTGTCTTATAAGAATTTCTGAACCATCTTTATAGTATCTGGCAGATATTGTACTTGTATATGGAGAGTTCTCATCAAATATACTGTAACCAAAGCCATTTCCTTTAGCTAAATGTTCTTTTTTTCTTCTTTGATGTCCAGCCCATAATTTATCTGATATCGTATATTTATCAGGTATATTTTTTTCTAATATATCGCCAAGATGTGTTTTTTGTTCTGTTTGTTCAGGGAAGAAAAAAGTAGTTTTTCCTAAAAAAGCAACAATAAAAATTCGCTCTCTATTTTGAGGTAGTCCAAAATCTTTAGCATTTAACACCTTGTAATATACAGAATATCCTAATTCTTCTAAAATACGTTTTATGATGCAAAATGTCTTTCCCTTATCATGATTTTTAAAATTTTTGACATTTTCTAAAAAAACAACTTTGGGATGATGGTAATTTATAATTCTTGCGACATCAAAAAATAATGTTCCTCTGGTATCTTGAAATCCTTTCTTTAACCCTGCCATAGAAAATGGTTGGCATGGGAACCCAGCACATATAACATCAAATGGTGGAATATTTTTTTCATTTATTTGTGTTATGTCTCCCTTAGGAACTTCATGAAAGTTTGCATTGTATGTTTGGCAAGAAAATTTATCCCATTCTGAAGAAAAAACGCATTTTCCCCCGACAGACTCCATTCCTAAACGAATTCCTCCAATTCCTGCAAATAAATCAATAAAGGTAAAAGGATAAGTAAAAATTTTTGGTTCAAATAAATTAAAGTAAGATTCCATCATCATTTATGATTTATAAAAACATTATAAAAATCAAGTAAAAAAATTAAAAATTTTATTATTAATTTTCTGTCCAGTGTGGAGGATTAAGAATTTCTTTTAATTTCTTTCTCTTAATTTTTTCAATGTAAATTTTTTGACGGTTTATATTTTTATCAAAAGTTAACATGCTAAAAATATTAAATAAATAAAATTATATTTTAGGCATAGTCTTTGCTTTAAATCTGTTGTGTCAATTTTTCACTATAGGAAAGAAGTTTAAAAAATGGCTGAAGGCTCTACACCAGAAGAAAGAACAGAAGACCCAACCCCTAAAAGGATGGAACAATTAAGAAAAGATGGTGCTATTCATTTTAGTACCGAACTTGCCCAAGTATTATCTTTAATCGCTGGATTTCTAGCACTTCGTTTAATCTGGAAAAATCTATTTAGAGATATTTTATATTTAATGCAATCATGCTTTACACAAATAAAAGACACAACGCCACTTGATTATAAAAAAATTTATGATGGCACATTAAGTATTATTTATTTAATAGGACCAAGTATATTTATACAACTTGTAATTGTTGCAGTGGTAGTAATTTTTACTGTAATGCTCCAAACACAATGGAATATAAAAGAAAAAAAAATCGATATAAAATTTTCTAACTTAAATCCAATAAATGGTATAAAAAAAATCTTTTCAATAAATGGTATCGTAAATACATTAAAATCTCTCTTAAAATTAGCTCTTATTATTCCTATAGGATATTTTGGTTTAAAATCATTTGCTCCTTCTATGGTTATGCTTATGCATAGATCTATAAAAGAGGTGTTTTCTTTTACAGGGGATGCTATGGCAACTCTTTTTTGGAG
>CAZHFA010000031.1:0-10868 GCA_964531865.1 uncultured Bdellovibrionales bacterium | reverse complement strand
CTAATCTAAACCATTTTTTAGGAGGATTTTCTTCGAAATCTTCTCTTTCTATATAAAGCTCTTTTGAAAATTTTAAGGTCCTAGTTCCTGCATTTGGATCTTCGGGGTTATTATCAGCCTCGATATCTTCTATAAGGTTATCCGGATAATTTTCAATTATAAGTTTTATTGGATCTAATACTGCCATTTTTCTTTGAGATTCTTTATTTAAAACATCCCTAACACAATGTTCCAATAAAGTATAATCCACAGTACTGTCTGCTTTTGCAACTCCAATAAGTTCACAAAAATTTCTTACTGCTTTTGCAGGGAATCCGCGTCTTCTAATTCCTGAAATTGTCGGCATCCTAGGGTCATCCCATCCAGAAACTTTTCCTTCTTTTACAAGAGATAGTAAATATCTTTTACTCATTACAGTAAAAGTAAGGTTTAATCTTGCAAACTCTATTTGTCTTGGCTTTGATGGAACACTTAAATGTTCAACAAACCAATTATAAAGTGGTCTATGATCTTCAAATTCTAATGTACAAATAGAATGCGTAATATGTTCAATTGCATCAGACTCTCCATGAGCAAAATCATACATTGGATAAATACACCATTTATTACCTGTTCTTGGATGATTTTCATGTTTTATTCTATAAATTGCAGGGTCTCTTAAATTTATATTTGGTGAACTCATATCAATTTTTGCTCGAAGTGTATATTTTCCATCTTCGAATTCTCCAGCTTTCATTCGTCTAAAAAGATCTAAATTTTCTTCGATACTTCTGTCTCTATTAGGGCTTGGAGTACCTGCAGTTGTAAAAGTTCCTCTGTATTCTCTTACTTGATCTGGGGTAAGGCTACAAACATAAGCTAAGCCTTTTTTTATTAATTCTTCAGCCCATAAATATAATTGTTCATAATAATCTGACGCATAAAATTCGTTATTCCATGAAAACCCAAGCCAAGTTATATCTTCTTTTATTGAATTTATATATTCCATATCCTCTTTTGATGGGTTTGTATCATCAAACCTTAAATTACATTGTCCACCATAAGTTTTTGCTATACCAAAATTTAAGCAAATAGATTTTGCATGTCCAATATGAAGATATCCGTTTGGTTCTGGGGGAAATCTTGTGATAATTTTCTGATGTTTCCCAGTTTTTAAATCATCTTCTATGATGTCTTTTATAAAATTTGAAACTTTTCTTGTATTTTCTTCCATATTAATTTTTCCTCAAATAGACCTTACAAATTATATACAAAACTTGTATTTTTTCAACGATGTAAATTTTTAATAAATTTATTCTAAATAGGAAACTTTTTATATTTATTTTCGATAATAGATAAGGGCGCGATTATGTGTTAGTGTGGTTTACATTATGATAGAGACAAATTTAAGTACACATCAATTAGTTGAAAAATACATTGATTTTGCAGAGGAGATAGCAAAAAGATTTACAAAAAAAATGCATTTAAATGATGATTTTTATCAAGAGGCAAAATCTTCGGCTTATATAGGGTTAATGGATGCTGCAATGAAGTATAAAGGAGATAATTGTGGGGTACCGTTTAAAGGATTCGCATTTTATAGGGTACGTGGGGCTATAATTGATACTTTAAGAAAAAATACTCACTTAACTGATAGATATAGTAAGCTAGTAAAATGTTATTCGGCTGTAGCATCGTTAGATGGAAATGTTATAAGTATTCGTGAGGAAGACAAGGAAGATGAAAAAATAGCTAAAATTTTTGATTTAGTTTCAAAAGGAGCGTTAGTCTTTAAAATTGGGAATGCTAGTGATGCTATAAATCTAAAGGTGGCAAATACAAATGAGATACCAGAGAAGGCTTTTCTTATAAAAGAACAGAATAAAAGATTATGTGATGCAATTGAAAAATTACCTGAAAAAGAAAAGTTAGTGATAAAAGAATATTATTTTAATGATAAAACTTTTTTAGAAATATCCAAAATGACTAATCAGCATTCAAAGTCTTGGATTGCAAGATTACATTCAAAAGCTATTAGCAAATTAGAGGAGATGTTGCGTGAAGAGTAAAATGTTAAAAATTTTCTTGTTATTATTATTCCTTTTATCTGCATGTAAAGAGGCACTTTTACATAATTTAACAGAGATTGAAGTTAATAAGTTAATAGGAATTTTAAATGCTGAGGGAATAGATGGGGAAAAAGTTTTACAAACTGATTTAAAGTGGACATTGAATGTATCAAAAAAAGACTTTGTTAAATCAATTTTAATTTTAGATTCAAAAAGACTTTTAAAAGATAATACTCCTATAAAAAACGAAAAGGCTTCATTGTTGGGTTCGAATAAGGAAAAGGATTTTTACTATGAAAGAGCTTTGTCTTCAGAATTAGAAAAAACTTTATTAACATTAAATGGAGTTGTCGATGCACGAGTCCATTTAAATGTTAAAAAAGATGGTCTTTTGGAATTGAGAAAGGATGAAAAAAATGAAAATTCAGCAGGTGTATTAATGGTTGTAAATGAAGATGAAGTTTTTAATGAAGAACAAATAAAAGCAATTATAAGTGGAGCTTCTGGTGTAAAAAAAGAAGATGTTTCAATAGTGATCTCGAAAATAAAAATTTTACCTGATAAAAAAAATAATGAAAATATATATTTCCCCGCAGTGTCTAATGATAAAAACATAGAAAGTAATTTTTCTTTCTTATCTTTTTTAGAAAGTGTTCAACAATATATATATATTGTTGTTGGAATAATTTTATGTTTTTTCTTTGTAGTTTTTCTTAGAAAAAAATCTATTGATAAAAAATTAAATTTAGTAAAAACCGTTTCAATGATTAGCAAATGAAAAAGATTTGGATTTATAAACAAGCATTATTTATATTTATTTATGATATTAAAGAGTTTGAATTATTTTATGAAGAAGATGATATAAAGAAAATAAAGGCTCTTTTAGGTAATTTTATGAGTTTTCCGGATTCATTAAAAAGACAATTAATTATTGATACAAAAATATATTATGAAAGCAAAAATTGATTTTGGATACATCGACAAGGAAGAACGAGAAGGCTTAAAAAATTTTTTAAGTGTTTTATTCTCATCAGAAGTGCTTTTATTTAATGATGAAAAAAAATACAATCAGAGCATGGCTCAAATGTGTTTTTGTTTTAATGGAAAATATTTTGCCATTATTTTCGAAGATAAAATAAAGCTAGAAGATGAGCTTTGTATTTGTAATTCTCTTATCAAATTAAATAAACAAGGAGTTACTGTAAAAAAAGCAGCTGGATTTATAAATGTTTTTCCGATAATTCAGGTCTCTTTTTCTTTTGGAGGGAGAAAAGCTTATATTGCAACTACTCAAAAAATAGATTTTTTTAAAAAAGATTTATTTGATGAAGAGATTGAGAAAAATAAGATCATTATAAAAAAAAATATTTCTCTAAAAATTAAAAAATATAAAAAAGAATCAAAAAACATTTATAAGATAGAAAAAATTGATGATGTAGTGATAGATGTTGACTGTTTAGAAAAAAAATATTTTTTTTATTTAAATATAGATAATCAAAAAATAAATTTAATTATGTCTGATATTAAGGAAAATAATATTATGGATACAGAAAAAACGACAAAAGAGGATGTAAAGGGGGAAATTTTAATTGGTACTATTGACTTGGATTTAAGTTCACTTTTATCAATTCAAAAAGGGGATAAGATTATTTTGAATAGAGATGAGAAAATAGAAGGGGTTTTAAGACTTGAGGGAAAAAATATTTTAAAAGGAGACTTAAGTTTTAACGATGAGGAAATAATTTTTACAGTGGAATCAAGTAAGATTATAGCGTAAAAAATGGTTGTAATTTAAAAAATAATTCAAAAATATTTATAACAAAAAAGAGATGTTTGATTTTTGTGTCCATTATGAATTATTGGTTGCAGACTTTCAGCCTGCAAAATAGGGAAGGGGCATGTGTTACCCAGGGTAGCATCTCTTGCAGAGATGCAAACCCTGGGCTATGTTGTTTAGCTCCTTTGGAGCGGGAGCATTTAATATGCAAAAATATTAACTTTGCTCTTTCAGAGCAACTAAACCTTGTGAAGGTTCCTATCTTTGTTTGAAAACTTTAAAATTGAACAATGAACATTATAGAAGTGAGACTACCTAAAAAAAGATTTCTTTCTTTTCTATTTATGTATTATTTTTAAACTTTGTGGAAGTACCTATCTTTGTTTGAAAACTTTAAAATTGAGCAATGAATATTATAGAAGTGAGACTACCTAAAAAAATTCTTTATTTTTTATTTGTGCATTATCTTAGTATTTTCATTTATCATGTATCTAATGTTATAAAGATTTTGCATACTGAAAAATTATCGTTGCCCTGAAAGGGCGAAGTAAAAAAATATGCATACTAAATGTTCCCGCTCTGAAAGAGCCGAATGACATAGCCCAGGGTTTGCATCTCTGTAAGAGATGCTACCCTGGGTAAACGATTCCTCACACACCATATTTGCAGGCTGAAAGTCTGCAACCAAAAAAATTTGGATTTTGAACAATATGGAGATGCCTACCTTTATCTAAAAATATTTCTCATAGACAAAACTAAATATCGTATCTATTATACGTCAAATATATTCAAAATATTTTTATGTTTTTTTTATGGATTTTCAAATTATATTTATTATTGTTGGAGCGTTGTTCTTAGCTTGGAGCTTGGGAGCTAATGATGCCTCTAATTGTTTTGGTGTCTCAGTTTCTTCAAAAATTGTTAGCTATAGATTGGCGGTGTTATTGTGTTCTATCTCTTTAATTCTAGGAGCGTTTTTTCAAGGAAGTGCTGGTATTGAAACATATCAATCCCTTTCTTCTCAAAATCTAAAAGGAACCCTTAGTATAATTTTTTCAAGTACATTTTGTATTATTGTGGCAAACTTACTTAAAATTTCAATTAGTACATCACAAGTTATTGTCGGAGCAATTGTTGGTTTTTCATTTTTTAATCGTTCTTTTAATTTACAACCATTTATAAAAATAATTTTGTGTTGGGTATCAGTTCCCATTGTATCAATTGTTTTTTCATGGGGAATATATTTTATTTTAGTTAAAATTTTTGAGAGATTAAGGGTGGGGATACTTGAGCATGATATTATTATAAAATATTTATTGATAATAATTGGATGTTATGCTTCCTATGCATTGGGGGCAAATAATGTGGCAAATATTGTGGGAGTTTTGCCACAAAATATTTTTGATATTCCCTTATCTAATCACGACTTATCATTATTAGCAGGGGGCGGAATTGCTTTAGGAGTAATTACATATAGTAAAAGAATGATGCTAGTTGTCGGAAGAGGAATTTTTAGGATAGATGGTTTTGGCTCGTTAGTAGCCGTTTTAAGTTCTGCATTATTGCTACATGTGTTTGCAATAATTGGTGTTCCAGTAAGTAGTAGTCACAGCATAATTGGGGCTGTATTTGGAGTTGGAATTATTAGGGGAGGAACAGAAATAAATTATAAAAAGATTTATACAATATGTTTAGGTTGGTTAATATCTCCATTTATTGCCTTTGTTTTAACAATATTTCTTTATTCAATACTACAATAATTTCTATATAAAAAATTTTTATTTTTTTAGGAAACTTTTTAATTTTTTTTTCGATATAAATATTTGAATGCATTTTTCATGTATAAATTTGTGTGTAAAATATTTTATAAAGGGGAAAGATTATGCAAGTAAATTTTTCAAGTATTATGCAAGGAGTTGGAATCGATAATAATCTATTAAAATCTCTTGAACCTAGCTCAAAATTTTCAAATTATTTGAAATCTTCAAATGTAAAAAATATCAATCAAGAACAAACAGCATCTATTGGAGAACTTCAAAAGATTATGGATTGTCAAATAAAACTTCATGACCTTTCAATGAGAGTGGAATTGGTGTCAAGAGTCGCAGAAGCAGGGGTAAATAGTGTTAGAAAACTTCAAAACGGAATTTAATAAACAATGGAAGAGCAAGATTTTCTTTCAAAAAAATATGAATATGATTCTATTCAAAAATTAAATTTAGAAATTTTATTAAAAGAAGAAAATAATAAATTTTTAAGAGAAAAAGAAAGTATCAATAAAAAAAATAAAAACTTTGAAAAAGTTAAACAAGAATTTATTGAAGCTAAAGGCCTAGAGTCTAAGGATTTAAAAAATAATTTAGAATTTTTACAAAAAAGAATCATTGATAAATCAAAAGATTTAGAAAGACAACATAAAATATTGACAGAACTTAGTGCAAAAAAAGAAAAACTTTTTATTGAGTTTAATAAATCAAATAAAAGCTTAGAAATGATTTATAAAAAGATAGAAGATTTTACATTAAATAAAAAAATTCAAAATGAAAATATTTCAGAATCAGAAACAGTGGAAAATTTATTGCATGCTAAATGTGTAAAAAAGGAAGATGAAGCTGTTAGTTCTATAAGTGATAAAAAAGATTCTTTAGATGTTTTACAGCAAGGTGTTAGCTATAAAAAAACAGATAATGAAACAACGATAAATGAAAATTCGTTTCAGTCTAATTTTTGCTTTAATAATGAAAGTGGTGAGAGGAAGCAAAAAGAATGTTATATGTCTTTTGATGAATTTAAGGAAAGAGTTGATAGTTTTAAAACTAAAAACACAGACGATTTAAAATCTCTTATGTTAGAGTATAAATCTAAGTCTGGTGCAACTTACAGTATAGATTTATATGAAAATATTAATCTTATAGATATAAATATTTCAATAAATTCTTACAGAGATTATTTAAATTTAAAAAATGAAAAAGAACAAATCATTTCTTCTTTAAAGGAGAATGGAATCAATATAAGAAATATTCATTTAAAGCAAAAGGGGCTAGTGTGAATTTTCAATCTTCCATAAATCCATTTTGGTTTATTGCTATTACATTTTCTATTGCATTTATTCCCATAATCTTAGGCGTTTGCACATCGTATTTAAAAATAAGCATTGTGCTTACTCTTCTTAGAAATGGCTTTGGCACACAGCAATTTCCAGGAAATATTTTAATATTAGTATTATCATTTTCTCTTAGTCTTTTTATCATGTTTCCTGTTTATCAAGAATCAATTGAGCTTTCAAAAGAATTTCAAAATAAAAAATTTTCAGAATTCAATATCAATGATGCAATAAATATTTTTAGAAAATTATCTGTTCCTTGGAAAGAATTTATGCTTAAACATTCTGGAGAAAAGGAGTTATTAGTAGTAAGAAATTTAAAAAAAGATTTCTTAGAAGAACATAAAAAGGATAAAACAAAAATAAGAATTGAAGAAAAAAAATTAGATGTAAAGTTAAAAAAATCATCAAAGATAAAAAAAGAAAAAAATATTAGTAAAGAATCTGATGGGGATTTTCCTGTAATTTTATTATCATTTTTATTTTCGGAATTAAAGGAAGCTTTTGCTATGAGTGTAAGTTTATTAATTCCATTTTTAATTATAGATATAATTGTAGCAAACATTTTGGTTGGACTTGGTATGTATATGCTTAGTCCGTCACTAATTTCTCTTCCAATAAAGATATTGATTTTTGTACTAGTTGATGGATGGCTATTGCTTGGAAAGTCGTTAATTTTTTCTTATGGAATGTAAAAAAAATGAATGTGGATTTTTTATCACATGGAATTTTAATAATTGTTATCGTTTCAGGAGTCCCTCTTTTGGTAAGTGGAATTTTTTCACTTATTTTAGCGTTTGTGCAAACAATTACTCAAATTCAAGAGCAAAGTTTATCATATCTTGTAAAGTGTATGACAATTTTTATAGTTTTCTATTTCTGCTTGCCGTATTTTAAAGATTTACTTTTTGATTTTTTTTATATGGCATTTGAAGAAGTAGTAAAGCAAGGACGGCTACATTGATGCCGGAGTTTAGCATATACTTAAATAGTTTTTTTGCTTTTTTTGTAAGGTTTGTTTCTTTTTTCATTTTGATTCCAATCGCGGGGGGAATTAGTTCGTTTATAACGAAAATGATTTTGTCTTTTTTGTTTTCTTATATTGTCGTTTTTGAATGTGGGGTATTACAGTCGTCAAATAATTATTTCTATGAAATTTTAATAGGTTTTTTATTTTCTGCAAAAATTTTTGTTAAAGTTTATATTGTTAGTGTTGTTGCAGAATTTTTTGACGCGGGAAGAGGAGCAAACACATCATATGTTTTGAATCCAACTTTTGGAGAATCACAGTCATATTTATCAATTTTAGTTGACAAATATGTTTGGCTTCTTTGGCTTTTAATGGGAGGGTTGGAAGAAAGTTTAAAGGGGGTATTAGAATTAAGTTATTTTAATTTAGAGGATATCTTGTTTAATAATTCTCTGTTTTATTTTGTATTAAGTTCTCTTGCTGAGGCGTTTAAAAATTCGTTGCCTTTTTTGCTTGTTTTCTTTTTATGCGATATGTCATTGTGTTTTATTGCTAAGATTTTAAATAAATGGCAAATATATACAGACCTATTTACGTTAAAAACTGTTATTGGATTTTGCATTTTATTTAATTTTTTATCTTCATATTGATATAAATTTTATATAGCTATTTATTGTTTTTTGTTTTAACCTATAAAATGAATACTTTTAAAAAAAATAAGGATTTTTATAGGAGCTATTTTATGAAGTTTCGAAATTCGAATGTGGATGTTTTTTTCCCAAAGAATAATGAAAGTGATATTTTTGAAATAGATTTTTTAGCAATAGGAGCTCATCAAGATGATATCGAAATTATGTCTTTCCCTCCGATTTTAGAGGCATATCATTCTGACAAAAGGTTTGCTGCTGTTACATGTACTGATGGTGCGGGGTCTCCGAGTTCTGGTCCTTATGCAACTTATACTAGGGAAGAAATGATTGAGTGTAGGAAACAAGAAGAAAAAAATGCGGCTAAACTTGGAAATTATACTTTTCTAATTCAGCTTGGATATACAAGTAATGAGGCACGAGCAAAAGATACTAATCGATTTATGGTTAAGGATTTAGAGCAAATTATCTTAAAATATCGTCCAAAAAAAATTTATACTCATAATCCGTTTGATAAGCATAAAACTCATTTAGCAGTTTTTTCTGCAACAATGAAGGCGTTACATAATATTTTAAATGATTATGAACCAATGAAAGTTTATGGTGGCGAATGTTGGCGTGATTTAGATTGGATTCCTGAGGGGATGAAAGAAAATGTGTCTATTGGTAATGACATTACGTTGTTAGAGATTTTACTTGGTACATACCAATCACAAGTTGCAAGTGGAAAAAGATATGATAAGGCGGCTATCGCTAGATTACAGGCTAATTCTACTTATGCAGATCCATATTCTCTTGATAAAAGTAATTATGTTTCTTGTTTTCTTGATTTAACAGAGATTGCTTTGAAGCATGTTACACTTGAAGAGTATGTAAATAAGTTTCTAAAGTTTTTTGAAAATGAGGTAAATGAGAATATAGAAAATTTGCCATAATTTTAATTTATAGTGTCTTTAGTGTGTTTTGGATTATAAATTTTTAGGAGAGAAATATGGAAGTTATTATTGTAAATGATAAGATTAAGGGAAGTTTGTTGGGAGCATCATTTATCGCTAATGTTGTTAAATCGAAATCTGATGCGGTGCTAGGATTAGCCACAGGAAAAACTCCAATTGATTTATATGGCGAGTTGGTAAGGTTATATAAAGCTGGAGAAATAGATTTTTCTAATGTAAAAAGTTTTAATTTAGATGAATATTATAATGTTGAACCCACTCATACAGGTTCGTATCATTATTTTATGAATCATTATTTATTTTCTAAAATAAATATTAAAAATGAGAATACACATCTTCCAAATGGGTTAGTAAGTAAAGATAATATTGAAAAAGAATGTCAACTTTATGAAAGTGAAATAAAGAAAGCAGGAGGAATTGATATTCAATTATTAGGAATTGGAAGAGATGGTCATATAGGGTTTAATGAACCTTCGTGTTCTTTATCTTCTAGAACTAGGCTTGAAACATTAACTGAGGACACAAGGGAGGCAAACCTTTCAGATTTTGGGAAACAAGAGCTTGTTCCATATCATGCGGTGACAATGGGGATAGGAACTATTATGGAAGCAAAGGAAATTATCTTGTTAGGATTTGGTAAAAATAAAGCAGATGCAATATCTGGCTGTGTTGAAGGGGCAATAAGTGCAATGTGTCCTGCTTCAATTTTACAAATGCACAACAATGTTAAAATTATAATTGATGAAGATGCGGGATCTAAGTTAACTAAAGTTGATTATTATAGGGCTAAGTATAGATACGAATAATTTTTATTTTTAAGCGTAAATATGTCAGTAAAAATTTTATATATAAAAGATAAAAAAATTAATTTTCAAAAAGAATTGCAAGTAGGTGCTTCTTTAATCTTGGGGCGTGAGGGAGATTTAGATGTTATAAAGCAAGAGGCTGGTATTTCGAGGGAGCATGCCAAAGTGATTGTCTTGGAAAATTTTTTGTTGTTAAAAGATTTGGAAAGTACTAATGGCTCTTGGTTAGATGAAAAAAAAGCTGTTCCAAATGAGTGGACTGCTGCACAGTATCCATGTTTGTTGCAAATCGCAAATGCTTTTTTAGGTTTTGAGCAAGATACTGATTATATTTCTAAGGAAATATTTGGTGCTTTAGCGGTTTTTAAAAAAGGGGAGTTTATAAATGATTTTCCATTAAAGAAAATAGGAAAATCATTAGTGATTGGTGGATTAGGTGCATCTCTTGATTTTGATAATGAGGGTTTTAGATCTGATAGGCCAGCATTAGTTATAGAACGTCGTGCAAAAGATTTAGTTGCTTATGGTATTTCTAGGATGATCCCTTTTAGTGTTAATGGG
>CAZHFA010000030.1:0-10949 GCA_964531865.1 uncultured Bdellovibrionales bacterium | reverse complement strand
TCCTTCATCACTCATTCCGTGAAAGTTATTATTTTTTACATAAATTTTTAACTTTTCACCCTTTACATCTTCACTTCTTATGTTGTAAATAAGTGTTTTTTCATTATCAACATACTCTTTTTCGCAAAAATCATTAACACAAAAAGTATAATAATGACATCTATTAGTCTTATTCCCAACTTTAATCAATACTGGAAAAAATTCAAAGTTTTTATAATTTTCAGAAATATTAAAATTTAAACTAGTCTCTTTTTTATCTTGTATATTAACGAGGCCTTTTTTTAACAAGCTTTCTTCTTCCATATTTGGAATTAATGGATAAAAATTATTTTCTTTTTTAAAAGAAGCTATAACTAAAATCTCTTTTGTATAGGGCCTTTCTTTTAAAATAAATATATATATTGGACGGATAAGCATGGCATTTTCATCTAAAAATGATTTTGGTAAAATATAAAAGTTAAATTTATTTTCCTTTATTACGTTTAACAAATCGCTCTTACTTATGTAGGAAACATAATCTTTTATTTTATCAAAATAATATTGATCACCTCTTATACTTCCAAATTTTAAAATTTGTTCCTCCCCTCCAATTGAGCTTCTATCAATGATCCCAACTGTTATTTTCTTATTACCATTTTCATTCTTTTTTATTACATTATCTATAAATGCATCATAAGAATTTGGATATATTTCTTGAACATTTAAAAAATATCCTAATCTTGAAAATTGTTCATAAAACAAAAAGATAAAAAACATTAAGCAAAATATTTTCTCAACTAATATTTTTTTAGAAATATTTTTGTAATTAAAAAAACAAAATTTACCAAGATTAAATATAAAGATGGCCCCCATAATCGAAAATGCAGGAATAGAAAAAAATATATATCTTGAAAGATGACTTTTTGAAAAAGACATTAAACAAACAGGAACAAATGCCCATACTAATAAAAATAAATCTCTTAAAGATTTTTTCCAAAAGATATTATACATTGCGTATAATAAAGAAAAAATGAGTAAAAAAGATTTTGATACAAAATTTCCCTTTAATATTATTTTGAAATAATAAAACCAATCTCCAATATGATGATATCCAATAGTAGCTCTCTTGTATAATTCATCGCCAAATAATGTTTGAAATATCCCAAATGCATCTAATTTCATTATATATTGAAATGCAAACAAAGAAAAAATTGTAAAAAAACCTATTATAAAAAGTAATATATTTTTAAAATTTAATTTTATAAAACTTAATAAATCTTTACTAAAAATTAAAAATACAAAAAATACAATACAAGGCATAAATGCTGAAACTGTTTTCGTAAAAAATGCGAAGAATAAAAATGTCGATGCCAAAATAATTTTCCAAGCAGGATATGAAGTTTTTGATTTCTTCTTGAAATGATTGTACCAATCCCATAAAAAATACATAACTAGGACGGTCAATAGTAACAATAAATTATCCATATTTATTTGTCTAATTTTTTTTAAATATTCTTTAGATGCAATCACAAAAAATGATGACAACAATCCTATATAGAAATTATTTGTAAGACGTGTAGCAAAAAAGATTATCAAACCTAATAAAGAAATCGCTATCAAAATTTCAGGTAACCTGTGAGAAAAATTTGTATCTCCAAACACCTTTAAGAATGGAAAACTTAGCCACATTCTAAAAGGTAATTTATTATAATAGGGACTTTCAAGTAATGTGGATTTTAAAAAAGTTTTATTTTGAAACATTTCTTGGGTAACTTTTACATAAATATTTTCATCTGCATCCATTATGCTTCTATTCAAATATGGAACTGTTAAATACAAAACAAACAAAAAAAACAATGCTGTCAAAAATGTTTTCATATAAAAAAATCCACCAATATTAAGGTAAAAAATATTCCAAAAGCACTACAAAATGATAACTAATGATTACATTTTCAAAAAAACCAGTAGCCCATCACATCCTGTCAAAATATCTTGATATGTTTTATCGAAATCTCCTGTATACCAAGGATCTTGAATATCTTTCTCTTTTATATCTTCTACAAAATCCAAAAGACGATATATTTTATTTTTAGGCTCTCCATCAAAAATATTTTTTATATTATTTATATTTTGTAAATCCATTCCAATAAAATAATCATATTTTTCATAATCATTTTTTTTTAATTGTACTGCATTATGTGAAAAATTTTTGATACCAACTTCTTTTAACTTCTTTTGCGTTCCATAATGAATTGGGTTTCCAATTTCCTCTCTACTTGTAGCAGAAGAAGAAATTAAAAATTTTTCTTTCATTCCCCTCTTCTCAACTATGTCTTTAAAAACAAACTCCGCCATTGGACTTCTACAAATATTCCCATGACAAACAAACATAATGCGAAAAATACACATATAAAAATCCAATAAAAATTTTACGCTTTTTTTACTTGAATCCTTACGCTTCCATTGTCTCCAACCTCAATTTGACTTTCTCCATCACTACTTTCTAATGCATCAACTAATGATACTGCTAATGTTTCTCCCATAATTTTATCTCTAAATTTTTCTATGGCTTCTTTTACAAGTAAAGAATCAGAGTTAATAGCCAAATCAATTTTTTGCTCAACAACAAACCCAGTATCTTTTCTTAATACTTGTGTATTTCTAATTATCTCTCTTACAATTCCCTCTAAAATTAAATCATGCGTTAAGTGCGTATTAAGAGCTACAAACTGGCCATTTTCTTCACCAACTATAATATTGTTTTTAGGCTTAGTTAATTTTGTAAAAATATCTTTTGATATTTCTTTTTCATATCCATCAATATATAAAGGAACATTATTATTAAAATCATCAACTAATTTTTTCATTTGTCCTTCATCTAAAGAAACAACTACCTCTTTAACTTTCTGGACATCTTGCTTTAAAACACTTCCTGCGACCTTAAAATTAAGCGTTAAATATTCATCTTCCAATAATAATTTATCTTTTATAAATTCTATTTTCTGAATATTTAATTCTTCTAAAATTGTATTCTTTTCATTGTTAATAAAATCTTTTTTATCATCAGGAACTACTAAAAATAACGTACTTAAAGGTTGCCTTACTTTTAAATTAGCTTCATTTCTAACTCTAAGAGCAAGTGTGATAATATCTCGTACTATTTTTATATCACTTATAATCTTATCATTATCAAACTCCTTATTAGCTACAGGATAATCAGTAAGCATAATTGATTTCTCATTATTTCCATCATATTTTTTAATAATATTTAAGAAAACATCTTCTGACATAAAAGGAGTTACTGGAGCTAAAATCTTTGCTATAGTTTTTATAACTTCAAACAAGCAATAATAACCGACTAACTTATCTTTACCGTTCGTTGACTTCCAAAATCTTCTTCTATTTATTCTAATATACCAGTTTGAAATATCATCAACAAAAACTTCAAGATCCTTTATCATTAAATTTACTTGATAATTATCCATATACTTTTTAGCACTTTCAATGAACTCATTATTTCGTGCCATAAGCCATAAATCACTTGTAGCAAAATCATTTTTATCAAGATTTAAATCTTTTAAATCTGGCCTATCAAGATTTGCATATGTTTCAAAAAAAGAACAAATATTAATAATGGATAATAATTTTCGACGAGCTTCATCTAAGAGTCCCCAACCGAAACGAATATCATTTGTATAATTTGCACCAGCATATAAATACCTTATTGTATCAGCTCCCACTTTATCTGCGGCTTCATCAAAGCGTATATTATCTTTGCTAGATTTTGAAAATTTTGTTCCATCTTCTTTTACTATAGCACTAAATCCCAAGACTCTTTCATAAGGCGAAACTCCTTCCAAAGTAACACTCATAAAAAGTAATGAATAAAACCATAATCTTACTTGTTCTCGCATCTCAGTTACAAACTCTGCAGGAAAATATTTTTGCCAATTTTCTCTATTAGTAAAATATTCTTGCGTCGAAAAAGATGTAATTCCAGCATCTAACCAAACATCTCCTGTATCTAAAATTCTACTAACTTCTTCACCACAATGAGGACATTTTATTTTTATTTCATCGATAAAAGGCCTGTGAAGTTCTTGTAAAGAATCTACTTTCTCTTTATCAACAGCCAACTCTCTTAACTCTTTTTTAGAACCAACTATTGTTAGCTTCTTACATTTTGGACAAACATAAAAAGGTAAGGGAAGTCCGTAAAATCTTTTCCTTGAAATGTTCCAATCTCCCATATTAGTAAGCCAATCTTCCATTCTCTTACCAATATATTCTGGTTCCCACTTTACAGTTCTTGCTTGTTTTATAAGGTCTTCTCTTATTGCATCTGTTTTTATATACCAAGCATCAATCAATCTAAAAATTATTTCTTCCTTACATCTCCAACAAATTGGATATGAATGGACTATCTCCTTTAGTTTATAAACTTTATTTTGTTTTTTTAAATCTTCAAAAATTATATCTCTAACTTTATTTACATCTTTTCCTGTTAAAAAACCAAAACCATCAAGAAAAATTCCATTATCATCAACAGGCATAATTTTATTAAGCCCTAAATTTTCTCCAAGCTCAAAATCTTGAGCTCCACATCCAGGGGCTATATGCACAACTCCACTCCCTTCCTTTGCATCGACATCTTCCCATGGAACAATTTTATGAACAAAACCCTTTTGTGCTTCAAAATCCAAAAAACAAGATTCATATTCTTTTCCAACTAACTCTTGTCCTTTAAAAAATCTTATGATTTCTATCTTATCATCTTCTAAAATTTTTAAAGCTTCTTTCCCTAAGATTATAGGCTGATCATCACTTTTTACTTTTACTTCGCAATAATCTATATCAGGATTTACAGCAAGAGCAACGTTGCTTGATAACGTCCAAGGAGTTGTCGTCCAAACAATTATTTTTTTATTTTCTCCCTTAATCGGTAACTTTAAAAATATTGATGTATGAGTAACATCTTTATAAGACCCTGTCATTTCATGTTCTGAAAGAGATGTTCCACATCTTGGACACCACATCATTGGACGATGCGATTTTGTTATCATTCCTTTTTCATTACATACTTTTAAGAAATGCCATATTGCTTCAATATTATAATCTTTTCCAGTATAATAAGAATCATTCCAATCAGCCCATTGCCCCAAACGCTTTGATTGCTCAGTAATAATAGATGTAAATTTCTTTACCCTCTCATTACATTTATCTGTAAAATTATGAAGACCAAAATGTTCAATATCTTTTTTAGATTTAAAACCTAAATCTTTTTCAACTTCAACTTCTATCCAAAGACCTTGTGTATCAAACCCATTTCTATAACGAACATCAAAACCATTTAGCCATTTATATTTTATAAAAATATCTTTTAAAGTTCTTCCAAACGCATGATGAATTCCCATTGCATTATTTGCCGTAATAGGCCCATCTAAAAATCTAAAAATTTTTTTTCCTTTGTTTTTAGCAACTACTGCTTCATAGCATTTATTATCTTGCCAATATTTTAGAATTTCTTTTTCTTTATTTACTAAATTATTTTCTTGATTGTTCATACAGAAACTACCTTAATGTAAAAAAACTAACTATAACACATAGTAAAATAACAAGTGGTTTTTATCAAGACACCCCTGCTAACAAAGAGCATATATTTACATACATACAAAAAATTCCCGCATCGTCCACGAATAAAGTCTGCAACAAAAACGGTTACCCTGCAGGCGTATTAGTGGGAGCTGGCGTATCTATCGGAGTACTTATTGGAAGTGGAGTATCCGTTGGAGCACTTGTCGGAATCGATGTAAAAGTCGACGTCGGAGTCGGTGTCGGTGTCGGTGTTTCAGTTGGTACATCTGTTGGTGTCTCTGTCGGAATTTCCGTCGGAGTTTCCGTATGCACTGGCGTATTTGTTGGAGTTGGCGTTACTATAGGATCTTTATCATCTAAAGGATCAGTCCCGTTATGTACCTCATCACCATCTGAAATTCCATCACCATCAGTATCTCCATATAATGGATCCGTTTGATAAATAAACAACTCATCAAAATCTGAAAGGCCATCATTATCAGAATCTTTAAAATTATAATGTGTATTATATCTATGTGCTTCAAATAAATTAGGAATACCATCACCATCTGAGTCAGGGCGTAACGATTCCATCTCAACTTTAAATTTTTTTTGATTTGTTAATTGTGAAAAAATATTATCAGCTACTGATGTATACCCCATGGATGAAGGGTGCAATCCATCACTATTTAATAAATTAACATTAAGTTTTTGTTTTATCCTAGTATAAGGATATTTTAATAATTTTTTATTTAATTCTTCGATAAAAGGAATTTGAAAACTACGAGATGTCGGAATTAAAGAGCTCGTACTAATAAAAACTAAATCTTTATCATGCAATTTTGGTAAATTATCTTGCAAAAACGACACCAACCTTTTTATATTATTAAAAGAATATTCTACTGGCTTATTATTCCAAAAATCATTTCTACCAACATCAATTACAATAATATCCGCCTCACTTAACCTTTTAAACGTCCTTTTAAATGGCCTTTTTTTTCGATTTTTATAAATTTGCTTAATTTGTGCTAACAATTTTTGAGTCGTAATCCCTGGATAACCAAGAGCTGTAATTCTTACTTTATCAAGTGAAAATCTAGGAAACTTTTTTTGAATTCTTAAAACATATCCTCCCTTGCCTTTATTAACAGAATCCCCAACTCCATAAACAATACTATCACCAATAAAAATAATATTTAACTTTTGATCACAATTAAAATCTAAAAATTTTTTCTTACATTTTGTAGCTTGAGAAGAGTGCGGATTAATTATACTCGAAGTACCATCAAAAGGAACCAACGGACAAGCAGACGCATGATTCCCAATAAGAAAAAACATTGTTAAGAAAAATTTTAAAAATCCCTTCATATAAAAAAGTCTACCATATTTTCTTTTAAATAAAAGAGGTTAAATTTTTATAAAACTTTAACATCGCGATTAATTTTTTTCATAAGCCCAGAAAGAATATTTCCATTTCCAAACTCTTTAAAATTAGTTGGGGCATATTCTTGAATAGCGTTATTTATCGACTCAACCCAACGAACTTTTGAAAAAGATTGATAGTATAAGGACTCTTTTATTTTTTCAGGATCTAAAATATTTTTTGCAGAAAAATTTGCAAACACAGGAAACTTTGGTTCCTTTATAATTATTTTTTTAAGCTCTTCTTTTAATTTATTTCCTGCAACTTTCATAAGCTTTGTATGAAATGGTGCACTAACAGATAAATCAATACATCTTGCATCTTTTAATAAAGCTTTTGCCTCTTCAACAGCTTTTACTTCTCCAGAAATTACAATTTGGGTTGGTGCATTTATGTTCGCAATATCTACAAAACCAGATTTTACATTTGAAATTGCATTTTCAATTTCTTCTTGAGAGCTTCCAATGATTGCACACATTTTTCCTTCACCTTGCAAAACAGCTTCTTTCATAAAAAGCCCTCTTTTATTGACTAAATAAACTGCATCACTAAATGATATCGCATTACTTGCAACAAGAGCACTATACTCTCCAAGGCTATGCCCCGCTCCTGCAACAATACAATCTTCCTCGCCCTCTTCCTTCCAAAGTTCATAACAAATTATGCTAACAACTAAAATCGCAGGTTGCGTGATATCGCTTTCTAATAATTTATCTTCCGGGCCTTCAAAACAAACTTTACTTAATGAAAAACCTAACACATCATCTGCTTCTTTAAATAATTTCTTGGCAATATCATATTTTTCAAAATAATCCTTTCCCATCCCAACACTTTGAGAACCTTGTCCGGGAAAAAGCGACAATAATCTTATTTTATCCATAAAAAATCCATATAAAAAAAGAATAATACAAGTTATTTTATATAATGATATATAAAAATTAATAAAATTTAAAGCTCTCTATTTTTCTTAATTAAAAAAAAGCCTTTTCTAGTCAATTTATATACTAATGCTAAAACAATAATAACAATAATACTAATAAATATAAAATTCTCTGCTTTCTTTACATGTCCTAAAATATCTTCTAACCTTGCAAAAAAGAAAAATCCTAACGACATCATTATAGGAATGCTAATTGCTGCTGCTATTGCATCTGCCACAATAAATTTTATAGGCTTAATTCTTACAATTCCACAAATTAAAAAGGTTGCTGTTCTAATCCAAAAAAGATGCCTTGCAATAAATATTGTTAATAAACTTCTATTTTCTAATTTTGAACGAACTTTTTTTAATCCTATTTTTCTAATTTTCTTTTGAAACCATTTAGTCCTACAAAGTGTAGGCCCAAAAAAACGCCCCATAAAATAAATAAATAAATCCCCTAACAAAATTCCAACATAACAAATGATAAATGTAGGAAGTACTTTTGCTTGATGTTCATGAAGCAATACTCCTGCCGCCATCAAAGGAATATCCTCTGGAATTGGTAATCCAAACGCACCGGCCAAAAGACTTAGGAACAAAAAAATATATATATTTGCTCCATTTTGTGATAAGAAAAAATCAAAATCAAACATGTAAAAAACAAAAAAAACAAAACACTATAGTAATAACATTTCATACATTTTTTACAACTGTATAAAAATGGTACGCCTTTAAGGTAATTTTATAATGATGCTAAAATTATTTTTAACTTATTAACACTTTCATTTAATTCAATTACAATTTTTTGATTCTCTTCAACTAATTCCTTAGGAGCATTTTTAACAAAATTTTCATTAGATAATTTTGATAGCAAACCATCTAATGATTTATTTATTTTTGTAATTTTTGAATTTAATTTTTCTTTAACATCTACGACATCAAGATTATCAAACTTTCTTAAATAGCAAATTCCTCCTTCAAAAGGAAGCGGAATAAAAGAGCCGGCATTCTCAACATCTTCAAAAATTTTTAAACTATTTAAATTAGTAAGCGAGATAACATCATCCTTTATATCAAAAAAATTATTATTTAATTTATCATCAATAATTTTTAACCCTGCATCTAACTTAATCTTTAAAGGTAAATTTAAACTTTGTCTAAAATCTCTAACAGAACGCACTGCTCCCATCACAATATTTATTGCATCTTCAGATGTTTTATCTTCTAAAAATAAATCCTCAGTAGGCCAAGAAGATTTTGCCAAACAAGTTTCATCTTTTAATGAAATATCTTTAATTCCAATATTTTTTAAATCTTGCCATAACGCCTCTGTAACAAAAGGAATATATGGATGAAACAATTTTAAAATTGTTTTTTCTACAAATAAGACTATCGCTAAAACATATTTTCTTTCTTCTTTTTCTCCTCTTAATCTCGGTTTTATAATCTCTAAAAACCAGTCGCAATAATCATTCCAAAAAAATGAATTAACTACAGCAAAAGATTTTGAAAAATTTGATTCTGATAAGAATTTATCATGTTCCTTGATAACTTTTCTTAATTTTGAACAGATCCATCTATCTTCGATTTTATCCAATTTTAATTTTTTAGAATCATACTCAAAAGAAGTTTCTTCAAAATTCATAAGAATAAGTCTTGTTGCATTCCAAATTTTTGTAAGAAGGCTTCGTCCCTCTTCATAATTTTTTTCTGTAATTTTACAATCTTGTCTTCCCATTGGATAACGAGGAAGAAGACATGCTCTAACAGAATCAGCTCCATACTTATCAAAAAGATCAACAACATCTGGAGAATTTCCAAGAGATTTTGATAATTTTCTTCCTTGTTCATCTCGTACCAATCCATGTAAAACTAACTTTCTAAAAGGAACATCTTTCATCAAAGAAAGACTTGCTGTCATCATTCTTGCTCCCCAAAAGAAGATAATATCACGTCCACATAATAACCAATTAGTTGGAAACCAATAATCTAGTTCTTGAGTCTTTTCTGGCCAACCCAATGTACTAAAAGGCCAAAGCTGGGAAGAAAACCAAGTATCTAAAACATCCTCATCTTGCTTAATATTTTTTGAACCACATTTTGTACAAGCAGTAGGGTCTTCCTCAAGACACATTACTTCACCACAATCTTGGCAATAAAAAACTGGAATTCTATGTCCCCACCAAAGTTGACGACTAATACACCAATCTTTTATATTATCAAGCCAAAAATAAAAATCATTTTTTTCAGATTCTGGAGTAACTTCTATTCTCCCATCCATAACCGCCTTTTTAGCTTCTTTTGCTAGCTCTTGCATATCCAAAAACCACTGCAATGATATATAAGGCTCAATTATAGTATGACATCTATAACACTCACCTACTGAATGTTTATAATCTTCTATTTTTTCAACAAGGCCTAAAGACTCCATTTTTTTTATGACAGCATCTCTAGCTTCTTCTCTAGTTTTTCCCTCAAACTCTTTACCTGCAAGGGAGGTCATTTTACCATCTTCACCAATAACTACATTTATCTCTAGATTATGTTTTAATCCCATCTCATAATCATTTGGATCATGTGCAGGAGTTACTTTTACAAGTCCCGTCCCAAACTCTTTATCTACAAAATCATCTTCAATAATGGGAATAATTTTATTTTTTATCGGTAAAACTAGCTTTTTCCCATGTAAAGAAAAATATCTTTCATCTTTTGGATTAACAGCAACTGCACTATCTCCAAGCATTGTTTCTGGTCTTGTTGTAGCAACAACAATATATTCATCCGTAGCATTCCCAAGTTCATCAGCAATAGGATATTTTAAATGCCATAAATGTCCCTTTCTTTCTTGATGTTCAACCTCATCATTTGCAAGTGCCGTTTTACAACGTGGACACCAATTTATCATTTTCTTACCACGATAAACTAAACCCTTATTATAATATGTAACAAATGCTTTTCTAACAGCCCTACACAGCCCTTCATCTAAGGTAAATCTAAGACGCGACCAATCGCAAGAAGCTCCAAGTCTTTTTAACTGATTAATTATTGTAT
>CAZHFA010000029.1:3185-11448 GCA_964531865.1 uncultured Bdellovibrionales bacterium | reverse complement strand
TTCACCAACCGCATAAACAGAAAAAAATTCCTCCACGATATTATTGTTTGTAATAATCCCTTGTTTATCGATACCCACGACTCCGCCAAAGCCCCTAAGTTCTAATGATTGTAGATTAGATTCCTGATTGTTTTTATAAAATAAGATAACACTCACGATAATATCAATCGAAAAAAAACTAAAAAAGTGACGTAATATTTTTAAGACAAAACAAAATTATCTCCTGGTAAACATTCTATGTAATTTGAAGCTTCTAAATTTAAAATAATATATGATAAATTTTCGTCCTTAAATTGTGAAAATAATTCTAATCGTGTAACTTTTTTATTTTCTTTTATATACTCATATACCTTTCTTTCTTTTTCATTTTCTGGTTTTTTTTCAATTGACTCAATATATTTATCTTTTAAAAATTCAGGATAATATTTAAAAAAATCTTCTATACATGTTATAGGCATTGCACCTTGCACTAATAAATTATTTGAACCTAAAAAATTCTCATTATTTACAGGACCAACTATAGAAAGTAAATCTTTTCCTTGCTCTAAAGCATACCTTGCAGTACATAAAGCACCACTTCTCAAGGCAGCTTGTGCGACAATAACAATTCTAGAAAGTCCTGAAATAATCCTATTTCTATCTAAAAAGTTATACGGGAAAGGAGGAGTTTGTGGACGTAAATGGCTTAAAATTACACCACCGTGATCTAATATTTTTTCTGCAAGATATTTATGAACGGGGGGATATATATTATCAATACCATTTCCAAGTACAGCAATAGTAGGAAACGCATTATCAACACTAATTGCTCCTTGATGAGCTATTGCGTCAATTCCTAACGCAAGTCCACTTACGACACAAAGATTCGAAGCTGAAATCTCTACTGCCAAACTCTTAACAAACTTTGATTGTTCAAAATCTGCTTTTCTTGAACCAACAATTGCAACTGAAAAATTAAAATCATAATCTTCCTTCCAAATGCCTTTATAAAATAATATTTTAGGTGGATTAAAAATTGCTCTTAAAGATTCTGGATATTTTTTTGTTCCCAATAAAATAAAATTTATACTTTGCTGTTCCCATATTTCAATTTTTTCATAAATATTTTTAGCAATCATTTCATCTTGATATTTCTCAATAATGTCTGGAAAAAATTTTTCAATATCATCTAAAAAATTATCTTTATCAAAAATAAAATTTTTTAATAAATACTCTTCCCATTTTTTTCCATCCTCCCCTCTTAATTCCGCCCCAAGAATTGCAATGATAACGCTAGAATAACTTTTCTCTATGTTCATAAAAAAATCCCTTTAAAAAATATATAAAAATTTATTTCTATATGTTTTTCGAATTTTTTATCTCTAAGGTTTCTTATTTATGAATATTTATATTAAATAACAGATCTTTTTTTTAAATTTTTTATTTTTAATTTTAACTTATTAAGTTTTTTATTATCATTTTCTGATTTAGCTTTGATTATATCCTGCTTTAGATTTAAAATTTCAATCTCAAATTTATTTAAATTTTTTTCAATCTGTTTTTTTGAAATCGTATCAACTAATTCTTTAAATTTATTTTCAATAAAAAAATTTATATTACTTTCTAATAAATCTAATTTTTTATCTTTTTCTTGTTCATATTGGGATTGAGAAATTTGGTTATCTATTAAGCTGTAAGAGAATTGAACAAAATCAGAATACAATTTTTTTGCAGAATTACTCTCTTTAGATATTTTTCTAGCAACCCTTAATAAAATTTCTCCATCATATTTTTTTAATATTTCTATTTGCTCTAATAATGCAGAAATTTCTCTATCCAAACTGCTAACACTTGCATTCAAAATATCTTTTTCTTTGCTCACATTTACTTCATTTATATTTTCATTACTTTCAATCATATCTAACAACGCATTGTAAGCCTTAAGTTCCTCACTAGAATATTTAGCAAATAATTTATTATCAAAAATTTTATTATTTTGTACTAATCGTACTTTTATTTTTCTTTTATCATCTTTTACCTGTAAATTCCCTATTTTTTCTACAGTGGTAAGACCATTTTGAAAAGTATTTTCTAAATTATTATTTGCATTTGACTTAAAAATTTTAAATACAACTAACACTACCAATAAAACTATAATTATTGATAAAATATTCTTTGTAATTTTTTTTTCATTTCCAAAACTCTGATGAATATTATTATTAGTATAAATTTCATTTCCCAAATTATTTATAACACTTGATCGCAAGTTATCAAGATTCAAGCCACCGGAAATTTTATGAGATTCCATAGACACATCAGAATCATTTTTTGTATCTTCAATCGAATTTTTTATTTCAATTAACATTGCTGTAATATTATCAACACCACCATTTTTATTGGCTTCTTCTATAAACTTTTTTACAGCTTCTTTATTTGAGTTAGATTCTATAATAGATAACATACCATCATCTTGAATCATATTATAAAGTCCATCTGAGCATAAAAGATATTTTTCTTCTTTCTCCAGAAATCCAATTCTCTTAACATCGACTTCTAAGCTTTTTCCCTGTCCCATTGTTTTTGTCAGCATGTGTGCTATTGGATGACCTTTAGCATTATCTTTAGAAACAGCTCCAGATTTTATGAGTTCATTTATAACAGTATTATCCTCTGTTATTTGAGTGATATTTGATTTAAATATTTTATAAATTCTTGAATCCCCAACATTTAAGACCCAAGACCCTTTAGGTGTTACAAACAATGATGTTATTGTTGTCCCTAGTCCCCTAACATCATAATGTTGCATTCCATAATTAAACACTAAAATATTAGCTTCATTTATAATTTTTACAATTTTATTGATATCATCTATTTTTTTTTCAGATAAATGCTTTTCAAGATATGAAATAACTATTTGTGATGCTACTTCTCCACCATTTATTCCGCCCATTCCATCACAAACAACAAAAAATTTAAAATTTTCCCCTTTAATAATTGTAAAATTATCTTGATTGCTTTCTCTTTGTATACCTATATCAGTTTCTACACAGCAAGATATTCTTTCTAAAATATCTTTATTTGGCTCTAAAAAAGTATCAACCATTTATAAACTCGGCATATAAATACATCTAAACATTGTTATCAAATGAAACAAATACAAATAATAAAACAAACAACTAATATAAGTTTTCGGAAGTTTAACAGTCAAAACTTAAGAACTTTATAATGAAATACTACTTATTTTCCTTGAATATAACAATTAGTTAATTTTTTATAACTTATCAAGAATATTATAAAAAATATTTGTTGATTCTACCAAATTTTAACGCTCAACAATAAAAGGTGTTGATGTGATAAAAGACTCCCCCTTTAATTGCTCAATCATTCTTTCCGTATACAATCTTGTTTCTTCGGGGCCCACCAAAACTCTATAATATGTCTGCCCTCTAACATTTGCACTCTCAATATTAGCCTTAAAACCAGATTCTTTTATTTTTCTAACAAGACTAGAAGCTTCATTGTAATTGCTTGAAGCTTGAACTTGCACATAGAATCCTCTTGCAGATACTCTAGCTTGCTCTATAGCAGGACTAGGTACATTTAACTTTATATTGTCTTCTTTTAAACGAGGAATTTCTGGGGTCATCACTTTTACAACTAGAGTTGGCTCATTATTTATTTTATTTACTTGTTTTTTTGCAAGTTCAGTGTTAGTCCCCTTTTCATCTTTTAGAATACCTACTGTAGGGATAACAATATTTTTTTTACTATCCTTTATGGGATTACTTTTTTCATCTTTTTTATTATCTTTTTTTATGTTTACCTTATCAGCTTCTTCTTTTTTATCGAATTGCTCTTCTATTTTTCTTTTAACTTCCTTAACATTCTCACCCATCGATACATCATCCATTTGAGAATCTTCTTTATCTACTATAATTGTGTCTTCTTTTTTTTCATTTTTTTTGTCTGTATCTTTTTTTGAATTTTTATCAAGATCAACATCCTCTACATATACATCTCCTAATTTTCTTTCATCTTTTCCTAAAATATTAGGAACTTTATCAGCATTTAAAATATTGATTTTTTCAACTTCTTTTTTTTCATTTTTCTCTTCATCATCTAATGCCAAAAGCTCACTTTTTTCTGAATTTTTATTCCCTAATTCTGCCTTTAATTTTTTTGCAACTTTCCTAGATATATTCTCATCAACCTCATCATTTCCAGTATCAACTGTTGAAATAGGAACTTTGGATAAATATTTTAAATTAGATGTCATCGCAGATTCAAAACCTACTTTCTTTCCAAAATATGCTCCAATATAAAAAGCACCAAACATAAGACCAGTCACAATTCCAATAAGTGAAAAAATTTGAATCGTGCTCATTCTATATTCTTTTAACGGGGCCGTCATTTACCAATCTCCTCATAAATCAAGATAACCACAAGAGAATGTTATACTAATTAAAAATTTTATGAAACACTACTTTAGCATAATTAAAAATAAACTTAACTTCTTTTGAACATTGATTATTAACAATTTGATAACGTATATTGGGAGAATTTAAAATATAATTTAAATCCCGTAATAATGTATCAAAATACTCTATGAAATCCCCAACGCTACCACTTAAAACAGAAGATAATAAAACTCTGTTTAAAAAATAAAGTCTTATAATAATACTTCTAGCATTACAATCCTCAAAATCTTTTGATTCAAACACATCTAAATCAAAAGATTCCACACTAATTTTTTTCATCCTTTCTAAGGTTGAATGAAAAAAATAAATAAAATTATCTTGTTCATCAATTTCAGAAGACAACCAATTTACTTCATGAAAATCATTATTTTTAGATAATATAAAAATTAAATTTTTAAGTACATTTTCATCGTTACCCTGTTTTATAAAAATCGACAATTCATCATCATCTTCTGGTAAAATATTTGACCAATCTTTTGATGAAAATTTTATAATAAACTTCTTTCTTTTTTCTTCTGATTTAAAAATTTCACGTGTTAATTTTTTTTGATAAAAAGCATTAAATCCTAAATAAATAAAAAATAAATCACAAGAATTTTTATTTACTATCTCACTAATAACATTTAAGACATCAATATCTTTTTTGACTTCATTATAAATGTCACCTGCTGTCTTAAAAAAATCTACAACATTATTATCTTTAATTTCTTTTAATCCATCCCCTAAAAACAACTTCGATTTTACATTAAATTTTTCTGCCAATTGTTTCTGTAAAAATGCCTTAGATGCTAATCTAAAAAACAATGACTGCGTATAGCCTTCAATTAGTGGAACAAAAATTACAATCTGCTTTATGCTATTTTCAGCAAAAGAAGTTTCAAAATCCTTAATAAAAATATTATTAAATTTTACATTCAAATATTCTCCAATTAGTGATATCGATACTTCACGCGACAAATCTAACTGAGAATCAAACTCTTTTTTTATTTTATCAAAAATAGCATTTGTGGATTCTTTATATTTTTTAGCAAGCAAAATACAATAATTTGAATACACATCTCCAAAACTTAAATCCATTGAAGGAATAAAATTCGCTGTAGGAGCGTCATTCCAAATACTGTAAGCAATTTTTGTAAACTCACTTTCTAATTCATTTAATGTAATCATTATTCTATATCCAAAATTTTGTAATCTTTCATTTCATCAAAAATTTCTTTCGCCATCATTTCACTTCGAATTTTTAAAAGTTCTTTCTCTATTCTTCCTTTTGAAATCGTTTTTAAAACATCAACTTTTAATGCTTCTAATAATAAAGCTTTTGTCCTTTCTTCAAAAACTCCATTTATTCTTGCCTTATACCGAAACGCCCTAAAAATTCTAGTTGGATCATCAAAAAAACTTTTATCATGCAACACTCTAATTTGTCTTATTCCTAAATCGTGTACACCATAAAATTCATCAATTATATATTTTGAAAGTTCATTTTTTTTTATTTTATTATTCTCGATACAATGTAATAAATCAGAAACCAAAATTGCCATAGCATTTATTGAAAAATCTCTTCTTTTTAAATCTTTCTCTATCAATGAATAAGTCACCTTTGGTAAAGCTCCGCCCTTTAAATAGACTTCCTCCCTAGAAGATGCAAAATCAATTTCTTTTACTCCATTAAATTTTTCACAGTTTGTAATTTTAGCAGTAAAAAAAGCATCAAATATGTCTAAAGAACCACCAAACTTTTCTTTAAATACTCTTGCAACACTCCTTGCATCGCCCTCTACAACAAAATCAAAATCATGATTTAATATATCACCATACAATAAAAAATCTCTTACAAATCCACCAACTATATAAATCTTTACATCACATAATCTTGCTATTTCATCTACACATTCAAAAAATGTTTTTATCTTAATATCATTGTTCAATCTAAATCTTATTTAATGTTTGTCTTTTTTTTGATCAAAAAAACGTAAAATTGCTACATATAATCCATATGCTAAATTTTCTCTAAATTTCTCTTGGGCTAATTTTTTTCCATCTTGATAATTATCAATAAACAGAGTTTCAATCAAAATACATGGCATATGTGCTCCAACTAGCACATAAAAAGGTGCTTTCTTAACACCTAAATTTTTTATTCCATTCCATCTCTTATCAACATAACTTGTCATTTCATTTTGAATAATATTTGCAAAAATAATTGATTCTTCTTGTTTTGCAGATTGAATTAAATCACTTAATATAAACTGTAAATCATCAGCATTTTTTCCTTCAAAATTTAACGATTTATTTTCTCTTTCTGCTAATTTCTTACTTGATTTATCATCTGTATTATCAAGATAATATGTCTCTATTCCATAAGCCATTTTTGAAATACTTGCGTTAACATGCAAACTAATAAATAAATTGGCTTCTTTATCATTGGCAAAATCTGTTCTCTCTTTTAGAGATACAAACTTATCTGCTCTTCTTGTTAAATAAACATCAAATCCAGTATTCTTTTTTAATATTTTTTCTAATTTTAATGCTAAATCTAACGTAACATCTTTCTCTAGAAGCCCATTAGTATTTCTAGCTCCAATATCATCTCCACCATGTCCAGGATCTATAACAATTACTGTATTTGATTTTGTAAATTTATCCTCCCCACCGTTATTGATAATAATATTTTCTTTCAAAGAAGAATCGACTTTGTTTTCTAGCATTTTTTTTCTTAGCTTTGCTAGTTCCGTCATGTCAGTATCTTTGTAATTCTTTATAACATCTTCATAACATAATTTTGCTTTTTCTTTATCTTTTAAAATAAAAAAATAAAAATCTCCTTTTTTCATAAGAATATCATCAGCTAAATAATGATTAGAATAACCATCAAAAAATTTATCGTACAAAATAAAACTTCTATCTAAATATTTTTCTTCATGATATTTTTTAAAAAGTTCTTCATATAAAGTTAAAATATACGATATACTTACTGCACTTTCACTAAGATGATCATTCTTATAAAAAAAAGCCTCTAACTTTTTAGCTAAATTTTCCCATTCAGTTTTATTTTTTATTTCTGAATCAGTATTTTTTAATTTAAAATATTCTTGCTCAAGATTTTTAAAAACCCTTACTCTAGCATCTGGAATATTCGACCAATCTTCTGAAAAAGAAGAAGTAGTGTCTAAAAAAATATTTCCTAGACAGACATATAACATAAAGATTATTTTTAATGCTTGTTTCATATCAATTTACTCTATAATTTCTTTTAAATTATTTAAAAAACTTAAAGCTTCAATAGGCGTCATTGTATTTACATTAAGATTTTTTATTTTTTGTGAAACTTCTTTTAATTTTTTCACATCATCAGTATCTTCTAATTTTTCTATATTGTCTTTACAATTTTTAAACAATGATTCGACATCTTCATCATTATTACGATTTGATTCAAATATAGAAACTTGGTCCGAATCATCAATGAAGTCATTATCTAAACTTTTTAAAACTTGGTTCGCACGTTTAAGGATTACATTACTAATTCCTGCTAACTTTGCAACATGAATTCCATAAGATTTTTTCGCAGCACCAGAAATAATTTCATGAGTAAATATTATCTCATTCCCTTTTTCTACTGATGCAACAGATAAATTTTTTAACTGTTTATATTTTGCGGTAAGTAGTGTAAGTTCATGAAAATGAGTTGCAAAAATTGTTCTACATTTTATATTTAATAAAAGATATTCCAAAATAGATTGTGCAATAGAAAGTCCATCAGTTGTGGCAGTTCCACGTCCTATTTCATCTATAAGGACAAAAGACTT
>CAZHFA010000029.1:0-3175 GCA_964531865.1 uncultured Bdellovibrionales bacterium | reverse complement strand
TTTGATAAAATATTGGATGCTTCTCTCATTTCTACCATAAAAGTAGACTCCCCTTCTTGCATATCATCGGAAGCCCCTAACCTTGCAAAAATTTTATCAACTATTCCTATAGTAGCAGTACTTGCGGGAACAAAACTTCCCATCTGAGCCATTATAACAATAAGTGCACATTGTCTTAAAAATGTGGATTTCCCCCCCATATTAGGACCGGTTAAAATCACCATATTTGCAACATTAGAAAGAAATAGTGAATTGGGAATAAAATTGCTTTTTAAAAAACTTTTTAATACAGGGTGAACACCATCTTTTATATCAAACACTTTATCTGCAACAATCTTAGGACATATTAAATTATCTTCTTCTGCAAGTTCCGCTAAAGAGCCATATAAATCTACTAAAGAAATTCCTTCTCCTAATTCCCTTAATATTTCCACATACTTTAACAATTTTTCTCTTAATTTTATAAAAAGTTCTCTCTCTAATGAAAAAAGCTTTGTTTCTGCACCTAAAACTTCATTTTCTCTTTTTTTTAACTCTTCAGTAAAAAATCTTTCCGCATTCGTCGTGCTTTGTCGTGGAATATAATAATTAGGAACCTTGTCTTTGTTTGCTTTTGTAACTTCAATATAGTATCCAAGGACATTGTTAAAACGAATTTTTAATGAATTTATTTGAGTTATGTTTTTTTCTTTTTGCTCTAAATCTAGTATCCACGAACAACCATTTTGCCTTATATATCTTAGCTCATCAACCTCCTTGCTAAAACCATCCTTTATAATATTCCCTTCATTCAATGTATTGCTTGGATTATCTTTTAATGTTTCATCAAGAATTGTCCTTAATTCCTGTGGAGTCTTTAATTTTTCTAAAATACTTTTTATATTAAATGGAACATCTAATCCTTGAAATTCCATAATAATGTTTGGAATCTTTTCCATTGAATCTCTTAATGCTCCCATTTCCTTTGGAGATATAACGCACAACTCTAACCTTGAAGCGATTCTTTCAAAATTACAAATATACTTTAATATCTTTCTTATGTTGTATCTTAAGGAAACATTTTCTTTAAAAAATTCTATTCCTTTTTGTCTATCATTTATTTGCTCTATATTAAGTAGTGGAGATAAAATCCAAGAACGTAAAAGTTTTTCTCCTCCCACAGTGATAGTCTTATCCATATAATCAAATAATGTATTTTTTTTCGAATTATCTTTTTGATTTACAATAAGTTCCAAATTTTTTCTTGCCCCTGCGTCAAGTCCCATAATGTTTTCATAATTACGTTGCGATATCTCTCTTACAGAAATCGTTTTTTCAACAGTTATATCATCTATATAATTTAAGAGTAATTTTACAGCTTTTTTTGTCACATTTGATAACGCAGAATAACCAATAATGTCATTAAGATTCCTTTGTAAACTTATGTCAGTAGATATATATGATTCTGGCTTTATTTTTATAATGGAATCTAATAAATTTTTTTCTATATCCTTTAACCATGGAGTTCGTCTATCTATTCTTTTATTTTCAGAAACTTGTAACACAATAATTTCTCTTGGAGAAATCCTATTTAATTCGATTTTTATATTATCTATCAATAAATTTTCTCTATAAAAAACCTTTGCGTTTTGCACATCTAAAAAGGCAATTGAAACATTTTTTTCCGTATCAAAATAAACAGAAGCTACGACAGAAGAGGCTGATTCTTTTTCACCAAGCAATCTTACAGCAGGAGTAATTATCCTTTCTAATTTCCTTTTAACCATTCCCTTTGCATCTTGTGAAAGCTCAGCTTGGCTAATAATAGCAACGGAATATCCTAAATCTACTAATCTATCTACATAACTATCAATTACAGCAATTGGAACTCCACACATTGGAACTGGATTATCGTTGTTTTTATCCCTACTAGTTAATGTTAAATTTAATTCTCGTGAAACAGTAACAGCATCATCAAAAAACAACTCATAAAAATCTCCCACCTGACAAAAAATTAAACAATCTGCATGAGCTTTTTTATAATCTATATACTGCTCAAGCATCGGAGGGATTTTTTTATATGAATCTGTTTGAAATACTGTATTCAAAATTGTTTTCCATTATTAAACATACTTTAAAGCCAGTTTTACAAGCTCAGCAGTATTCTTAATATCTTTACCATCTTCAGATACGCGTGCGGAAGATATCGCATTAACAGCAATACTATTTAAGAATCCAAGACCTCTTAATGCTAAAATTGCTTCTTCTTCAATCATATCTTTATTTTCTTTTTTCCCATTATCTTTTAATGTAGAAACATCTATAAGATCGCCTGCATATTTTGCAACCTTATCCCTTAATTCTAGTAAAATTCTTTCGGCCGTTTTCTTACCAAGGCCTTTTATTTTAGAAAGACTTACTAAATCATTTGAACCTATAATTCTTAAAAGTTCTACTTTGTCAATTTGAGATATAATATCTGATGCACTCTTAGCTCCAACGCCTTTTACTTGCAATAAAAGTTTAAAAACATGCTTTTCTAACTTATCTTCAAAGCCATAAAATTTAATACTATCTTCTTTTACATCTGTATAAATAATTATTAAGCTTTCTTTACCTATCTCAAGCTTGCTTTTACACCAATAAGAACAAACTATTTCATAAATCACGCCTGATACATCAAGTAAAACAATTCCCCCTTCAATATCAAAAACAATTCCTCTTAAAGCACCAATCATTATATTCCCTTAAATATCCTCTACATCATCATCCATATCAAAGTTAGAGACAACAGTTTGAACATCATCTAAATCATCAAGTGCATCTAAACATTTTATTACAGAGGATGCATCTTCTTTTGCAACTTTTATCATCGTAACAGGGACTTTTTGTATTTCTCCACCACATTCTTTTTTCTTATCTGCTAAAGCTTGAGAAACTACTAAAAAATTTTCTGGAGAAGTATAAATCTCCCAAACATCCCCTTCATCTGAAACGTCTTCAGCTCCTGCTTCAAGGACAATATCATAAAGTTCATTTTCTGTAGCACTTTCTTTTGGAAGTCTTATTACACCTTTATCTTCAAAAAGATATGCAACAGAATTTGTACTACCTAAAGAGCCACCAAACTTTGTCAAGGCATGCCTTACTTCTGCAACAGTCCTTTTTTTATTATCTGTTAAAGTCATAATTAAAC
>CAZHFA010000028.1:0-11528 GCA_964531865.1 uncultured Bdellovibrionales bacterium | reverse complement strand
CGGTTAAACATTGGGCAGGTTCCGCTCCTGCTTTTTTTGCCCTTACATGGTTTTTACATACTAGATATATTATTCAAAGAATGACGCTAGGATTACCGCGTGGTTGGGCACCTGTTATTTTTACTTGTTATTTTTTCCTTGTAGCAAAGGGGTGTCACAAATCAATTCTTGTTTTGTTTTTAGTCGGTTGCCTTGTACATCCTCCTGCAACATTTATGATTGCGGTAGCTTATGGTTTATTTGTTTCATATAAAAGTTTTTTAGGAAGTGAGAAGGATAAGTATAAAAAAATTCTTTTATTTTTAATTTTATTATCTCCAGTATACATTATAGCTACATACAATGTTATAAAAAAACCTGATTATCTTGGAGAAATGGTAACGTTGGAAGAAGCAAAGAAAATGCCTGCATTTGATAGAGCTGGAGGACGTTTTCCTTTTGTCCCTCTTCTTAGCGTTAAGGCTGAATTAAATACTTTTGCACTTCAAGCTTTTAGAGGAAGGTTTTATACTGCCCCAAGCTTTTTAAGAGGCAAAATTATCCCTATTATTTTTATTTCTGCTTTTCTTCTATTACTGATAGGTTTTTTTAGGCGAAAAAAAGTTTTTCCTATTGAACTTGTAATGTATTTTTTATCTATTTGGATAGTGTATTTTTTATCTAGAGAGTTTGCCTTCAAGTTGTATGTTCCTGATAGACATTTGCAATTTCCAATGGCTTTTTTCCTCTTTTTATTTTATAGCATCGCGATTTGGAGCGTATTTGATGGGGGGAAGGAAGATTATGAAAAATCTTCTCCAAAATGGTGTCAAAGTGCTTCATTTAAAAAATCATGGGGATGCTTTGTCGTCTTTTTATTGTTAGGTACTTTTATTTATTTAACATCAGGAAAAGGGCTAAGTGGAGATGCAAACTTTAATTGGAGAAAAGATAAGAGGGGAGATGTTTATGAATGGATAAAGAATAATACTTTGCAATCTTCTTTAATTGCAGGTCATCCAACTGCTGTAGATCCAGTTCCGTTGTTTGCCATAAGAAAAGTTTTAATATCGACAGAAATGTCACATCCATTTTATCCTAAATTTTTTGAAGAGGTAAAAAGACGATTAAAAATATCATTACAAGCTAATTATGCAAAAAATTTAAGAGAGTTAGTGGATATATTAGAGCCTGAAAAAATAGATTATTTTATTTTTGATAGGAAATTGTTTTATCCTGAAAAGTTGGGGGATGGTGCTAGTTATCCCAAACCTTTTAAGGATTTTGTAAAAGAAATTTCTAATAGGCCTTGGCAAGAGTTTGCTTATAGAGAGTTGCCAGATAAGGTTGATATTAAGAAATATCCTTTCATGCCATTTAAAGATAAATATATGGCTGTGGTTGATGTAAAAGTATTAAGGTCTTTTTTAGATAATCAAGAGAAAGAAAAAGAAAAAAGTAAAAATAAATAAAGGATTTTTAATGGATAATTTTAGTAATAATTTGGGAATAAAAAATATAATAATTTTTTTTATACTTTCATTTATTTTTGCTCTTTATGGATTGTCGTTTTCTTATCATAGAGAGATTACTCCAAGGACTTCGGAAGGGGAATTTAAGGATATTGGAGGAGATGGTTGGATTACAAGTAATTCTAAGATGGAATTTAAAAATTTATCATCTAATGGAAATAAAATAGAGTTAAAGTTTAATCCTTGGCGACCTGATGGGGCTACTCCTATGATGATTGTGAAAGTTTGTGGAGAAAAAATAGGTGAGTTTGCTGTAGTAGATGATAAGCCTAAGAAGATGCCTTTAATTGGAAGTTGTGAACCTAAGGTAGTTGAATTTAATGTATTAAATCCGATGAGGGCAGGGAATAATGATAGTAGACAAATTGGGGCACAACTTTATAGTGTAAAAATTACATCTAAGGTATTTGCAACAATTGTTGAAAAAAAATTTATAATTATTACTACGATATTAATTTTCTTATTAAGCCTAGTTACTTATTATGCGTTTTTTAATCATTTTTCTGTATATCTTGCGGTAATATCTCCATTAGTTTGTTTTCTTTTATTGTCTAATATAGATAATTTTGAGCTAAGAAAGATGTATTCTTTTTTTACGATTTGTTTCTGGTCTTTTTTAGGAGTTGCTTTATCAAGGATATCTTTTCATCATAAAAAATATAGTTATGTAAATGATAATTCTTCTTTTAATGTAAATATTTTTTATTCAATTGTAATATTTGTCATTATTGGAGTAGGCGTAGCTATAAGGTTATGGAATATAGACTTTGGACTTCCCTTAAATTTTCATCCAGATGAAGTTCCCAAAGTAAATGCCATTGAAAGGATGTATGCAAAGCTAGTTCAAGGACGTCCAAATCCTTTTGATCCAGAGTATTTTTTACATCCTTCAATGCTTTTGTATTCTACATATTTAATGGGAGCTATTGTTAGATTTTTTAACCCGACAGGGGATTTTAGGGAGATGACTTGCTTGGCAGGACGTTTTGTAAGTTGTTTAGGAGGAACTGCAAGCATTTATTTAACTTACTACATTGCAAGAAGACTTTTTACTCCTATGGTTGGTATTATATCAGCTTCCTTTTTGGCATTTTCGCCACTTCATATTACTTGTAGTAGATATTTAAAAGAAGATGCATTATTGGTTTTTTTCTTTTTAGCTTGTGTTGCATTTTTAATTAAATCTGTTCAAGAAAATAAAATAAAATATTATTTTATTTCATCTATAATGGCTGGCTTTGCATGTGCTACAAAATATACAGGAATACTAAGTGTTATTGTTGTTTGTTCTGCTCCTTGGCTTCGTAGTGCATCATTTTTCCCAGATAAGAGATTTTTTAAATGGATGTTTGTTGTATTATTATTTATACCGTTAACTTTTATTGCCATTACTCCTTATTCAATAATAAATAGTCAAAAGTTTCTTGAAGATTTTGAATCAGAGCGTGTCCATGCTGCTAAAGGTCATACAGTTGTAATTACTGCTAGTAGTGAATATTGGACATATCATTTTAGAGAAAGCATTTTACCAAACTTTAAATATTTATTTACAGCTTTAACGTTATTAGGCTTTGGATTTTTGGTAAAAAGAAAAAGAATTGAAGATTTATACTTAATTACATTAATTTTACTTTTTTATATTCCTATAGAATACGTAAAATCGAAACCTGCCCCACAACCAGAAAGATATATTTTGCCATGTATTCCTTTTTTAGCTATTGCAGGAGCGGAGTTTATAAGGATATTAAGTTTATCAAAATATAGATGTTTATCGATATTATTATTTGTACTAGCTTTATTTTTTCCTTTAAAAGCTAGCATAAATTATGCAAAGGAAATAACCCCAGATACTCGTGAGCTTATGGCTTCATGGATAGAAAAAAATATTCCAAAGGGTTCTACAATTTGCATAGATTGGAAAAGATATGGCCCGTATTTAAATGAAAAAGATTATAATATTAAATATATTTTAAGAGCGAAAATAATTCCAAAATTATATGTGCCTAGTCTAAAAGAATCTGAATATGATTATTTGGTTTTATCAAGTCTTTTTTATGATAGGTATTTTTCTCAACCAGCAAATAAAGCTTTACGGCAACGTTTTAGAGATGTTTTTAGGGATATTCCTATTGTTAAAGAAATTCGATCAAAAGAAGGGACAAATGCTTTTCATAACCCAACGCTTACAATATTTTCTTTAAAGAAAGATGATGTAAAAGCACATGAAGAACAATTAAAACTAGTAAGACAAGGAAGTGAAAAGTATACGGATAATGAAAAAAAATCAAACTTTTTTTCTAAGATTTGGCGTAAATGGTAGTTAATTTTTATGAGTACGTACAAAGATATTATTATTGAAAACAAAGATAAATTGCAAAATGTGTCTTCAATTTCTCAAAGGGAAGTTGAGATTATATTAGAGTTTTTAACGAAAAAAGATCATTTGTATTTTGTAAAAAATCCTGATGAAAAAATAGATGATGATGTACTTATAAACTTAAAAAGTTTAATAAAAAAAAGAGAAAAAGGTGTTCCCTTAGAATATATAACACATAATAAAGAGTTTTATGGTTTGAATTTTTTTGTTAATCAATCTGTCTTAATTCCTCGTCCTGAAACGGAAATGCTGGTCGAAGAAGCATTTAATTTTTTAGAAAATAAAAATGATTTTTCAATTTTAGATTTAGGAACTGGTTCTGGTGCTATTGCTGTAAGTTTGGCAAAATTATTAAAAGATAGAGGTGGAAAATTTAGAATAGTGGCTACTGATAAAAGTTTAAAAGCAATTAAGGTAGCAAGAAGGAATGCTATTCAAAACAATGTAAAATCAAAAATAAAATTTAAGGAAAGTAATTGGTTTGAAAATGTTGATGAGAAATATGATGTAATTATCTCTAATCCTCCATATGTAAAAAAAAATGATATAAAAATATTTCCTTTTTTATCGTATGAGCCTAAGGAAGCGTTGTTTTCTGGAGAAGATGGTTTAGATGATATTAAATTTTTACTTAAAAATATTTTAAACTATTTGAATGTGGGGGGGCTTTTTCTTTGTGAGTTTGGGTCAGATCAAAAAGAAAATATTGAAAAAGAAATTGGTGAAAATAAAAAAGTAAAAAATTTTAGAATATTAAATGATTTGGCTGGACTTCCTCGTGTGTTAAAAATCTTTTCATAGGTTTTTATCTTCGATATTTTAAAAGTATTGTTTTTACATTTGAGTTAAATCATAATAGCAAATGATGATTTAAAAAAGTTGTATATAAGGGGAAAAAATGTTTACTTCGATTGAAAAAATAGCCTCATGGGCGAAAGATGCGGGGTTTATTTATCCATCATCTGAAATTTATGGAAAATTCGCGGGGGTGTATGATTATGGTTTTTATGGGGCATTGTTAAAAAACAACATTCAAAATGCATGGTTAAAGGAAATGGTGCAAAAAAGAAAAGATGTAGTCCTTATTGATTCTGCAATTTTTATGCATCCAACTACATGGAAAGCTTCAGGTCATGTAGATTGTTTTGAAGATCCTCAAATAGATTGTAAAAAATGTAAAGCAAGGCATAGAGCTGATATATTATTGGAGAAATATGGCATAAATGCAGATAAGTTGCCAATTGATGAAATAAATCAAATATTAGAGGACTTAAGAAAAAAAGGGACAAAAGTAACTTGTCCTCTTTGTGGAAGCACAGAACTTACTCCAGCTAAAGAGTTTAGCTTAATGGTAAAAAGTAATCTTGGAGCTCCAACTGATAAATTAAGTGAAGAGAATGTTGTTTATTTGAGGGCAGAAACTTGCCAAGGAATTTATTTAAATTTTAAAAATGTTTTAGATTCTACTAGAATGCGTCCTCCATTTGGTATCGCACAAATTGGAAAAGCTTTTAGGAATGAAATTATTGCAAGACAGTTTGTTTTTAGAACACGTGAGTTCGAACAAATGGAAATGCAATATTTTTGCCATAAAAATTTAGTACCAGAAAAATACGAAATGTGGAAAGATTTTAGAATGAAGTGGTATTTAAAGTATGGAATTCCAGCTGAGAGGTTAAGGTATTTTAAACATTTAAAGTTAGCTCATTATGCAAGTCAAGCTTATGATATTGAGTATAATTATAATTGCCTTGGAGATTTTAAAGAAGTTGAAGGGATTCATGCAAGAGGGGATTGGGATTTATCTCAACATACGAAATTTTCTAATGTGAAATTAAATTATTTAGATCCAAAAACAAATGAAAGATATACGCCAAACGTTGTCGAGACATCAGCTGGTGTAAATAGGTTATTATTGGCATTTTTAGATAATGCTCATGTTACGGAAAAATTAGAAGATGGTCAGGAAAGAGATGTCTTAAAACTTGATTATAGGTTATCACCTATAAAAGTAGCAGTTTTTCCTCTCTTAAAGAACAAGCCTGAATTGATTGAAAAAGCAGATGAAGTGTACAACATGCTTTCTTCTAATTTTATGACAGAGTTTGACGATAATGGAAATATTGGAAAGCGTTATAGAAGACAAGATGAAATAGGAACTCCATTTTGTGTTACAGTCGATTTTGAGACACTTGGAAATGAAAGCGAAAATAAAGAGTTAAAAAATACGGTAACCGTAAGAAATAGAGACACAATGAAACAAGAAAGAGTTTCTATAGAAAATTTAAATAGGTTTTTAGGGGATAATTTAAAATGAGTGAGTGTTTAGAGATTGAAGGACCTTGTGTATTAAATGGAACTGTGAAAGTAAGCGGTGCAAAAAATGCTGCATTAGCATTATTATTGGCTGCATTTTTGACTGAAGATGAGTGTACTTTTTCGAATGTTCCTAAAATTTCTGATATTTCAATAATTGAGAATTTGCAAAAAAGTTTTGGGGGAAAGGCGGAGTATGACGAAAAAGAAGGAATATTTAAAGTCTCAATGAAGGATATAAACTCTGTTTCTGCAAGTTATAGTTTAGTAAAGGCCTTTAGAGCTTCTTTTTGGCTTTTAGGGCCACTTCTTGCAAGAAAAAGAGAGGCGAAGATTGCACTCCCTGGGGGGGATAAAATAGGAACGCGCGCTGTCGATATACACCTTGATGCTTTTAGGGCAATGGGGGCTGAAATATCTTTAGAACATGGTGTTGTGCACGCAGTTGTTCCAGATGGTTTAAAGCCAAAAGAGATAAACTTTTATTTTCCATCAGTTGGGGCAACGCATCAGGTTTTAATGGCGGGAGCTTTAACCGAGGGAGAAACTATTATCAATAATCCAGCCAAAGAGCCCGAGGTGATTGCTCTTGCAAATATGCTTTGTGATATGGGAGCTCATATTGAGGGAGCAGGGACTTCAAGAATAGTTATTCATGGAAAGAAAAAATTACATGGTACTCATCAAGAAATTATTGGAGATAGAATTGAGGCTGGAACTTATATAATAGCTGGAGCATTAGCTGGAAAAAAAGTTAAAGTTGAAGGTTTTAATGTTGATCATTTAGGTATATTTCCAGATATATTAAAAGAGATTGGGGTAAATTTTAAAATCGGAAAAAATTATATTGAAGTTTATGAAAGTAAAAACTTAAAAGCTGTGAGCACTCAAACAGCACCTTTTCCAGGACTTGCAACTGATTTGCAACCTGCATTGGCAGTATTGCTTTTTATGGCAAATGGAATTAGTGATTTAAAAGAAACTGTGTATGATTCTCGTTTTGCTTATGTTTCTGAAATTGTAAGAATGGGAGGTGTTGCAAAAACAGAAAGTAATTCAATGTGTGAAATTTGCAAGGAAGATGCATCAAAGAAAGTTGGAGTGTCGTATGATAATACTGTTCATATCACAGGTCCAAGCAATTTAACAGGAGCATCAGTTGAAGCTCATGATGTTCGTTGTGGAGGAGCTCTCGTATTGGCGGGGCTTGTTGCAAAGGGGATTACAAGAATTTATGAGCCAGAACATATAAAAAGAGCGTATGTGGATATTGATAAAAAATTAGATAAATTAGGAGCTAAAATTTACTTTAAAGATAATAGTTATGAAGATTTTAACTTTATTGGATGCTGATTTTTATAAATTTACTCGAATTTTGCAATTAATCTTTTATCATCTTAAATATTTATTCTTTGTAAAAATTTATTTGACATTAAGTATAGTTTTTTTTTAGAATCGTTGTCTTACGGCCAAAATTCGTCTTTTTATTTTATTATTACAATAAAAATTTAAGCTTAATATTTCTACTTTAGGCAATTAAGAATTTTTGTGCATATTTTTGTAATTTATATAATTAAAAAATTTTTGCTTTTTATAAAATGTTTGAAAAAAAATTAGCTACACAAGGAAATTTTAAAATTCTATTTTCTGTTCCCCCATCAAAGGATTGTAATTTAGAAAATATATCTATATCTAGTGAAAGTGTAAGGGAAGAGGCAAGAGAGCCTAAGGAGATAAGATGTTTTGATACCATATTTCTTGCATTAAATATCGTACGTAGAGGAGGCTATAATGAAAAAGCAATCCTAAGGGTTGGTAAAGATTTTTTAAAAGCTTCTAATGAAAAAATAGAATTTCAAGGTGTAATGGAGAAAATACAGTCTCAACTAAGTCAGATAGGAGTTGATGAGGTTTCTGATTATATTTTTATGTTAAGTAAGGAGTGTCTTAGTGTAGAAGGTTCTGCATCGCGTGGAGAAAAAGATATAAAAGATATGAATAGATTTTTTGCAGAGGTGGAAATTGGAGCATTAGAAAGGGGAGAGTTAGGGGATGTTTATAAGCCACAAGAAAACGTGGAAAGATGGATAGGAAAGATTTCAGAAAAGATTTCAGAAATATGTTCAAAAGAAGGTTTTGTTAATGAGTGGAATGTAGATAGTTTAGTTAATTTTTCTTATGGAGTTATGATATGTGTAAAAGGAGCTCTTTTACCTATTGTTCAATGCATTGCCGATAAAGATCAGTTAGACCCTAAAGATGAAAAAGCTTTTGGTAGTATTTCATTTAAGATTTTGACTATGATATCAGAAGGAGTGGTTTCAAGTATTTTTTATAAATTAATTACCAATCGTTCAGAGGATGAAGTTAAAGATTTTGTAAGTAAATTTAAGGATTTTTCAAATTCTCATATAAAGATGTATAGAGTTTCTGGGGGGGGTCGGTATGATTTTTTGAAAAATATTCTTAATTTATTTAATGTAATAAAACCTAGCATGCAGTCTGTAGCAAGTATTTTAGAAAACTATATAAATTTTAAAAAAATCAGACCCTTTTTAGAACCAAGTCAATTTCTTTTTAGTGGAATAGAAAAAAGGAAATGTAAAGAAGATGTAGTGCTTCCATTTGGTGAAGTTTTTTTTATTTTAGAAAGAGCATCCTTAGATGAGAGGTCAATTATTTTGCATTATGACAGCAGAAGAAATATCCGAGATTTTATGGTTGATCATAATGAAAAGGAGATGAGTACTTCATATAGCATATCGTCTATTGATTCAAAGGAAAAAGTCTTTAAGGAAATCTCCTACAGAGGTTTTTTGGGAGCATCAATAGATGACAATGATAAAGTTTATTTTGGTTGTACGAATATGTTTTCTAGTAGGATATTAGAGGCAAATTATGTAGAAATTTTTAATATGATGCTTGCTATAGAATCTGCAGGAAGAGAAATTTTTATAAAAATATGGCAAGATAATCCAACTCTTTTTACAAATCTTGACGGAATAAATCCGATATGTATGTCGTTACTAAATGGGAATATAACAATATTTTCTGAAAAAGAATATTTTGATAGAAATTTTCCAAATGAAAAATTATTTCCTATGTCGCAAGACTGCACTTCTGATAAAAGTGTTTCTAGTATAATTGCTGGCAATCTTAATTTAAATTATTTTATTTCTTTAAAATTGCAGGGCTATGAAAATGATTTAGAAGGTTCTGATATTGAGCCTTTAGATGAAGTAAAATTAACAGCAAATGAGCAAGAAGAAATGTTATGGAAAAAAATACATTCTAAATTACCAAATAATGGCTGGTTTACAATGGAGTGGCTTGAAGAAAAATTAAAGTTATTAGGAAATGTTAGTTTGTTGCGAGATAGAGGAAAAGGATCTCATTCAATGATGCAATTTTCATCGGAGACAGTAAGTGGATGTTGGACAGTTTCATTAAAGATGTCAAAAATACAAATGCCATTTAATGCATTAAAAAATGCATTAAAATCTTTAAAGGTGCCATTAGAAGCTTTTTATGATGTATTAGATTAGTGAAAATAAAAAAAATAATTTAAGCCTTATATTTTAGTGTTTTTTATTTTGCCTTGAACCTTTCTTTTAAATAACGTAACATAAATTTATGTAGTGTTTTTTCGCAATATAGAGTTATTTTATGTTATGTGTTTTGTTTGATTTATTTATATATTTGTTGTTTAGGTTTTTGATGTGGGGGCTTTATATTCTTCCTAAAGCCTTAGTGATGAATATATTAATGTTATTAGCTAAAGGCATTTTGAAATATAATAAGTCTTATAGAAATGTTATTTTTATAAATTTAAAGATTGCCTATCCTGAAAAATCTAAAAAATGGAAATTAAAATTTATTGATGATTTCTCAAAAGAATTAGCACGAACTTTTTATGATGTTATTAGAATTCCACATTTGTCTAAAGAGTGGATTAAAAGTCATATTATACTAGAAAATGTCGCTTCTTTTAATGACTATCACGCAAGAAATATTCCAATAATTTTTGTTACAGGACATCTTGGAAGTTTTGAACTTTTAATTTACGCATGTTCATTATTAAAGGATAATTCAACGGATATTATTGTAAGAGGATTTAAAAATAAGTTTATCAATAAATATTGGAACGATATTCGAGAACGATATGGTAGCAAGATGATTATGAAAACTGGTGCATATAACGCTTCAGTTAGTGCTATCAATAAAGGAGTTGATATCGGCTTTCCATTTGATCAAAATCAGAAAAAAAACAATGCCGTGTTTGTAGATTTCTTTGGAAAAAAGGCAGCCACTTCAAAAACTTTAGCAATTTTAGCATTACGACATAGAGTTCCTATTGTTTTTGCGAATATGATGCATTTAGAGTGTGATAAATATGTTATAAGGACAAAAGAATGTTTTTATAGTGATATTTATGAAGATGAATCCTTAAATCACTCTCAAAAAATAGAAATGTTTACAGCAAGAGCTATGAAAATTTTTGAAGAGCAAGTTAGGGAATTCCCTGCAGGTTGGTTTTGGATGCACAGACGTTGGAAAACTAGACCTATGAACGAAACAAGATTCTATTAACTGTAAATATTATGTTTTTTTAGTGATTTTAGTGCGACATTTATTGGTGTTTCAATAAGATGTTTATCAACTTGTTCTAATAATTTTTGATTGAAATTTTTTGTTAATTGATTTTTCTTCTTCTTATATTTTAAATAATTTACTGTTGTTAAAATGTTTTTTGCTTTTTTTTCTATATCAATAAGCTTATCTAAACTTTGTTTGGTCTCTTTTTCCAAACTATCTGTCAAGTTTGCAATTAATCCTGCATAATTTTTTAAAAATTCTTTAACGTAAAATGATTCAGAAAATTCATTAAAAGCTGTCATTTAGATCCTTAAAAGATTATTAAATTTTTTCTATCTTTTTATGAGATGCAATTCTTGCTTATGATGCTTCTTTTTTCTTAAAAATTTATATCAAGAAAAATTTCCCCTTAGCAAATTAGTGGAAAAAATTGAAGAAAAAAGAACGCAGCTAGTTGAAGAATTAAAAGAAAAATCCAATAGTATGTCCAATCCCCGGGCGAAAGAGGGAATTAAGCAAAAAATAAATTCGCTTGAGTCGGTTAATATAAGAAGCTTGAAGGATTTTCAAAATAATTTCTCTATTTTAGCCAGGAATAATGAATTCAATGAGCTGTTGAGGCAGGCGGTTTTTTTAATAAGTTTTTCCAAAAATAAACAAAGTTTAAATTTTGATTTGGAAAATATTGACCTTGATAAACCAAGCCTTAATGACATGTCTTGGATTTT
>CAZHFA010000027.1:0-11776 GCA_964531865.1 uncultured Bdellovibrionales bacterium | reverse complement strand
AAAAATTAACAAAAACAGTTTCATTAAAAGGACAGTCAGTAAAGTTACGTGTTTTTCAAGATGAAAAAGGCAATTTTACAATTACTCCTTTTGTAAAAGAGCTATACATTTATCATAAGCCAAAGCATTTTCCAACAGGTTATATCTATAATATGGGAGATTTATATGTAGATATTTTTTCCCCAAACAATATACCAGGAATAAATATTAAAAAATTTTTATTAGAAGGGCATGGACTCACATTAAATGGTACTTTTGATATCCTACAAAATAACGATATTCAAAATGGAAGTTGGCACGGTAATTTTAATAGCAAACTGCTTTCATCAAAATTTGCAAAATTATTTTCATTTGATTTTTTAGCTAACGGAAAGATTACAAACAATATAATATCTCCAATAATAAACGGAACTATTAAAATAAATGATAACTCGACAAAAAACGCGATATCTATTTCAAACAACACCTTATATTTGGACGAATTATTTGCCACAGTAAATAGTGGAATATCAATAGATAATTCCTTCTTAAAATTAAAAAATATTTCCTTTAATGGAACTAAAATTAGTGGAAGTTCAATAAAAGATTTAATAATTGATAAAGATAATTTTTCCACTAAATTAAAATTTCACATAAACAACCTTGAATATTCTAATGTTAAATTAAATGACATTGATGGAATTTTTGAATTATCGGGAAATACTGATCAATATGATATAAGTTTTTTAGGAAACATTAACTCTATCGATGGATTAGCATTAAAAACTCCATCAATAAAATTTCTTGTAAAGCTTTTAGATAATAATATTCTAGATTTTTCAGTACAATCAAAAGAAAATATAAATGGAAATGGAAGATTAAATCTTAATAGAAATGGAGAGTGTTTTTTAGAAAATTTTAATTTAAACATAAACAATGTTCCACTAAAAAATTCTTTAACAAAAATGAATTGGTATATTTCTTCTGACATATCTCTATTTGGACCATTATCATTATATACATTAGAAGGCTCAGCATCTTTATTTTTACACTCTCAAGACTTTAATGGAGAATCTACATTAAAAGGATCTGCAAAATTAAAAGATGGAAAAATCTTAGGAGATTTAACAAACCCATTAAAATCATTTGAGACAAAATTAACTTTAAATTTAAAAGATGAATTTGATAGCAATCTCAAAATAAACTTAAAAAAATTTAACCCTAACCAATATAGCCATAAATTAGGATGTGTAGATATTACATCAAACTTAGAATATGACTTTAATATAAAATCTTCATTAGAGGGCAAGGGATTCCTGTTCATAAAAAATTTAGCTCTTGGGTGTGATCCTTATAGATTAGAGCTAAAGAAACAAAAAAATTTTACAATCAAAAATGGAATATTAAATTTTGACAACTTTTATCTATATCAGAGGAAAAATAATAACTCTTTAGCAATAAATGGGAGCATTGATTTAAATAAAAATATCAATATTAATATTGATGGAAATTTTAACTTAAACTCATTTATTTCTTTTTTTCCTTTTGTAGATATTTTATCCGGAAATATCGACACGAAATTGACAATTAAGGGAAAAACTTTTTCTCCTAAAATTGATGGAAAAGCAAATATAAAAAACGGAAGTATTGTCTTAAATTCTTCTAATATCAACATTACTAAACTTAATAGCAATTTAATTCTAAACGGTTCCTTAGTTGAAACTCAAAAGACTAATGCAAAAATAAATGATGGAAAGGCTGTCTTAAATGGGAATTTGAATCTTTTAGATTTTTCAAAATCCAAAGCTTCAATAAAATTAAGTAAAGTAAATCTTCCAATCGATGAGAATACATATTCAATACTAAGTGGAAATTTAAATTTATTAAATGATAATCAACAAGCAAAGCTTTCAGGGAATATTCACATAGATACACTTGAGTTTATAAAAAATATTACATTAACAACTGTCTTAAATTTTATTAAGAAAAAAATTTTTGTCGATTTTGGAAAAATGGAATCTTCTATAAAAAAAGATATCTTAAATATAATTCTTGATTTAAATTTAACAAGCAATGATGACATACATATAAAAACGGACTGGATAGACGCTACGTTTTCTTCAAAGTTAAAAGTTATAGGGACATCAAAAACTCCAATAATTATTGGAAAAATTGTCGGAACTTCTGGCTGGTTTGGACTAAGAAATAAAAAATTTCTTATAAATTCTGCTATAATTAATTTTCAAAAAGATACTTCTCCAACATTAGATATTGTCGGAGAAGCATATTTAAGAAATGCTTCCGGAGATAATTCACTTATAATATGTAATATCTTAGGAAATGTAGAAGAGCCTATAATACAATGGACAAGTGATTCGGGGTTAAGTCAAAAAGAAATTTTAAACTTATTATTAAGTGGAGAAAACCTTACAAAAGATCGATTGTCAGGCCTTGATTCAAAATCATTTGTACTTTCATTACATTCTTTTATAAATTCCCCATCTATAGAAAATTTTAAAAATATATTTAATGCTCTTACATCTATAGATAATTTATCTATTGTTTCAAAATATAATATACAAACAGGAGTAACAGAACCTGCTGTTATCGCAGAAAAAAAGATAACTGACAATATATCTGCTATAGGTGAAAGCTTTATTTCTGGCTCTTCATCAAATGCAAAAATATCTTTAATACATTATCTTTCACCAAAAATATTTTTAGAAAGTTATTTTGAAACATTAACCACGCATTCAAATTCTGCGGTAGGGATAGATATAAATTATAATATTCTTTCATCAAACAATACTTTAATTTCATATGAATTTTTAGGAAATAAAACTTATTCAGCGACAAAATTACGTGACATATTAAGAATAAATGATGCTAAATTTATTGAAAAAAAACAAATGAGACAAATAAGGAAAAAATTAAAAGAATATTACATAAGTTCTGGTTTTCTTGATGTAAAAATAAAAAGCATTATTACATTGAAAGACAAAAATATTATAAAAATAAAATTTATAATATTAGAGGGAAAAAGATATAAAATACATTCTTTAAATATCAATTCAAAAAAATTAAATTCAGAAATTTTAAATAAATTAAACCCATTAAAAGGAAAATATTTTACAAACACTATTACAAAAGATATTCAAAAAGAAGTAAGAAGTTTATTAAAAAACTCTGGATATCTTAGTGCTAGAATTTTATTAGACTTTAAACGTATAGATAATGAAAATATAAAAATAAAAATTGCTATTAAATCATTCAAAAAATATTCCTTTAACTTTTCTGGAAATTCAAATTTTTCAGATGATGATCTATTAGATACTATATATTTAAATGATAGAGAATATCCATTTGGATCAAATATTATAAATATGTTAGTAGAAGGCATAGAAAATCTATACAGAAAAAATGGATATTTATTTGCCTCGGTAAAATACAAGTTAAATAAAAATCAAAGTGTATATACATATAATGTAACGATAACAGAAGAAAGCATTTGTCTTGTAAATAATGTTTTTTTTAGTGGAAATAAAAAAATTGATTCTACTATTTTAAAATCAAAAATAAAAAAACTTTTAAAACGACAAAGTAAAGATTTCTTAGCTCCTAAATATGTCATCCATGAAAAAATTGAAGAAAATTCACGGATATTGGCTAATATATATGAAGAGCTTGGATTTCCAAACGTAAAGATAAATTATAAATTAAAAATCAACAATGGAGGCACACGTGCTAATATAACTTATTTAATAAATGAAGGAGAAGAAAAACTTATAAATAAGCTTATCATTATAGGAATTCCAGATGAATTAAATAATACAAAATCTTATTTTGAAAATATTTCCACTTTAAAAGAAAATAAAATTATAAAAAATATATCAGAAAATTTAAATTATGCTGGATATTATAATCATCAAATTTTGAAAGATAAGTCACAAAAAGAAAAAGTTATTTTTAAAATTTCTTTAGGAAAAAAGATAATCATAAATGATATAAAAATTATTGGTAATAAAAATGTTGATAATTTTACAATATTAAAAAATTTACATATTAAAAAAGATGATTTTTATTCTGAAAATAAAATAGTAAAAAGTAAAAAATCACTCCTACAATTAGGACTATTTAATAATATAAAATTTTCATTAGTTGATATAAAAAATAACAAAAATAAAAAAGATTTAATTATTGAGGTCGAGGAGCGTATGTTAAACTCATTGGCTGTAGGACTTGGCGTAAATTCAGAATATGGAATGCATATTTTAACAAAAGCAACTAATAAATCGTTATTTAAAGATGGAAAAACTATTTCTCTTAGTTCTGATATCTTTTATGATGGCTCAGATGAGCAGATAAGCCAAGGAAGTACGGATTTAAAATTCATTGAACCAAGCCTTTTTGGTTCACAAACAAGCTTTTCTAAAGAATATCGATATCAAAAACTAACAACTAGCTTGTATGAGTTTGAGCTTGATAGATACACAGATGGATTATCATTTTATTTTCCGATGGAAGAAGATTTATATTTTTATTTTGGTCAAAACTTTACTATAGAATCATTAGATAATGTTTCAAAAGATGCAATAATAGGAAATTATGATGATGGAAAATTTAATTTATCATATTTATTATTTTCTATGAAATATGATAAACGAGATAATATTTTAAATCCAAAAGATGGATTTGCTTTTAGTTTAGAATATAAACTTGCAAATAAAATTCTATTATCCGATGCAGAATTTCAGACTATTTCACTTCGTGAAAACGCAATTTTCCCATTTTATGATGATTTTAATTTTTCTTTGAATAATTATACAGGAGCATCTTTTGCTTATAATGACACAACTCAAGTTCCTATCTCTCAAAGATTTTATCTTGGTGGAATAAATTCAATTCGTGGTTTTAAAGAAAATTCTTTGGGACCAAGAGGTGAAGATGGCTCGGTAATTGGAGGAGATATAATATTTTCAAATAATGCTGAACTAAATTATTTTTTATTAGAAAATTTTAGTGTCCATACATTTCTTGATTTTGGTAATGTTTTTTTAAGAGATTTAGATAATAGCTCCAATGAATTACGATATAGCACCGGTTTGGGAGCTAGATTTAATTTACCTATAGGACCTATTGGCTTAGACATTGCTTTCCCAATAAATCCTAAACACGAAGAAGATTCATGGAGATTACATTTTTCAATTGGAACAGGATTTTAATATAACAACTTATTATCTTAACTTTTTTTTACTTCTATGGGGATTCCCCCAGGTAATGTAGGCAGTTTTTGATTTAACACATCTACTACTGCTCTAAATACACGCCTTGATTCAAAAGTTAATATATCATCTCCGCAATCTGCATATAGTATAACAGGAGTCGGATGATCGGCGTCAATTGGGGAAATTGCATATGATTTACTTCCAAAAGGAGAATTCTCACTTTCCTTATTTCCATAAGATTGTAATTTTAAAAAACACTGAGCTAGTGGCGATAACTCATCTGTGATATCAATCATTTGTCCATTTTCTAATATTCCCCTAGAATATACGACCAAACCAGACTTTCTATCTTCTGAAATAACGATCAATGCTGTTCTTTTAAATGCATTATTTTTAATTAAAGCATTTAAAATTTTTTCAAGAGCATCCTCACTTCTTAACGTTGTATCAAGGATGAATTCTGTTTGTTTAGCAAGTTTATTTGTTTTTCTGATATTAGATTTTTCAGGCTCAACAAATACAATTTCAGAAGAACGTTTTCTTGGAACAAATTTTTTATTATTAACAGCATCATCTAATTTAAAATTATCAAAACCTTTTACATTTAAGCAGACTTTCTTTTTATTTTCTAAGGAGTCCAACTGCTCTACTTTACATTCCTCTTTTGAAATTTTTATTTTGAGATCTTTTTCTAAAGGAACATCAGAAGTTCTTTTTTCCTCTTTGCACTCCAAATCTAACGTTTGTTCCAAAGAACTTTCGTTAGTGTTTTCTAATTCTTGCTCGCTAGCTTTTTTATGAGATTGTAAAAGTTTATGCGAAATAAAAAATCCTGCTGCTCGATTATAAATTTCATTATATTGTTTTTCCGTAAGTAACAAAGTTCGTATTGAACTTTTTGAAGAAATATTAGATGTGGAAGCTAATTTACCCCAATTATTAGAATCAAAAGCTTCTACAAATTCAAAAGAAGACCAGACAATATTTCTAAGTAATAATTTTTTTTTGTCATTTTTTATTTGTTCTTCCTTATCTAATCCATCTACAAGACTATTAACAATATTATTTTTTCTAAGATAAGCTCTTGCACTTTCTTCAATATTAATTTTATATTTTTTTTCAATTTTAAATCTTAATGTAGCAAGTGGCATTTTTGTAGGAAACTCTAAAAAATCCTCTTTAAAGCTTAATGCACTTAAGATATATGCAAGATATGTATATAAACCAGTTATACTACAATCTTCTTCTAAGTTTTTATCAATTACTTTTGTAAAAATTCTAGTTACAATCGAAACTCTTTTACTTTTATCTCTGTATAAATTTAAAAAATTTAAGATTATCTCTTCTTTTGGCTCTTTTATTGCTTGCAACGAAAATAATATAGATTTTATTGCATCTCTTCCTAATCTAATAATTGCATTTTTTATTGAAGTAGTTGATGCCTTACCGTCAGTAAAAAGCATGCTATTTGCTTTTTTTAAAATTTCCAAACTTAAAAAAGGATCTTGAGAAATACATAAAGATAAATTCTCTATCCTTGAGTTTGGATCAGATACAAGTTTATTAGCTTCTGTAAGTACGCTTGAAGCAGGGGGAACTTGCATATTTAAAAAAGTCTTCCTTACATCAACCATAGAAAAAACCTATGCCTTATAAATAGATAATCATATACATAAAATTCGGAAATCTTTATAAAATACTTTAAACAAATTAGAATTAACAAGAAATTAAAGACTTAATAGTGAGGAAGAAACTTTGCATAAAGTTTTATTTTAGTTCGCCCTTATGGTGATAAATTAAGCAAATTAGGAAGAATTTCTTCAATTTCTCATCCACAAATATAACGAAAAAATTTACCAATTTATCCCCCAAATAGACATTCAAACGAAGAAACATTATTAAAATATCAATAAGCTAAAAAAAACATGCATCGCCATAACAAAAGGTTACATCAAAAATATCAATGACGTTTTTTTATAAAAGATTTATATAAAGTATGATATAGGATTATTTAAAACTAGCCCTCAAAAAATGTGTCATAAAACATGACAAGCTTTTCTGCTTTTTTCCCTCAAATTGTTGCAGACTAAAAGTCTACAACTTTAAAATGTTTATTTTTACATACTTTTATATTTATTTTAAGATTTTTTCCTTTTTTGACGATATTTATGAACATGCAGATAAGAAATTTCATGTTCATAATTTTAATGCTTTTTTTTACAAATAATCTCTTTGCTAAGGTTCTATGTAAAACCCCTGTTTTTTATACATGGGAAAAAATAAAAATTGAAAATAAAAAACAAAACAATCCTCAAAAAAAAGAAAAAAATACAGCTAAAGAAACAAAAGAAAAACTTGTAGATTATTGGGGAGTTATTTCTGCAAATGGAGAAACAAAAGAAGAAGCTGAAAAAAAACTTGAAATAGTCTTACTTGAAAAACGTGGCATGATTTTAAACAAATGTAAAGAAGAGCATGAAGGTAGCAGTCATTGTTTGGCTGGAAAATATTCTAGGCTAAAAGAAGTCTTAGATTCAAGTAATTTTGATGTTAGAAAAGAAATTGAAGAGTCAATAAAAAAAGATTGCAGTGATAAACTTGGAATGTGTTTAGATATAGAAAAAAAAGAGGCATCTTGCGAGATTATTCAAAATGTTATAAAAAATGAATCAGAAAAAGGTAAGAAAAAAAAGAAATAATAATAAAAATCTAAAATGTTTATAAAAGGAATTTTATGAAAATAAAATATTTATTAATTATTGTTTTGTGTTTTTGCATAAGTTGTTCTTCTAAAGTTTTTACAATTACACCATTAAATAAAGATATTACTGCTAATATCGGTGAAAATGTAATGCAATGGGAAATTTTAAAAAGAGGAAGAACCACAAAACAAAGATTAGTTTATAATGGATCACAACAAGGTTTTGTAAATTTTTTATTATACACATATAAGCCAAATGCTAGAATGAGAAGTGGCACTTTAAGATATGATTTAAATGTATCTAAAATAATTCATTACAAAGGAGCAGAAATCGAAGTTATTGATGCTACTCCAAAAAAGATAAGATACTTTATAAGGGTTCCTTTTAAAGGAAGACAAGATTCTTTTTCAAGATAATATTTATAGATTTGAAAGTGTAAAAAAATTTATATAGTTGCTTTTTTATTTTGTCATTTTTAATGTTCTTATTCAAAAAGGACAAAAAGATGTATTTAATTGTTTGCTATATTACTAGCTAAAAAATTTAATAATTTTTTTTTAAGTTTTTTACACTTTTTAAATTTTTTATTTTAAAGCTTAAATGTATGAATTGTCATAGGTGGAATATTTCTCCAGATACTTTTATTTTTTATTGTTCGTGTGCTAAAAAAATTTTTTAAAAAATTATTAACATTTTTTATTCTATCAGATAAAAAACTCCCAAAATAACGACAATACTTATACTCAAAAAAAGTAATAATTGTATTTTCATTACTTAGTCTTTTAAATTTATCAAAAATTTCTTCTACAAGATTTCTATCAAAATTTAAAAATGGTAATGAACAGATAATAACATCATACTTTTTTTCTGGAAGATTTTGAATCGGCATTTGAAATACATGTATATTATCTGCTGAAAAATTTTTTTCTAAATCTCTTGCAAAAACTTCATTCATCTCACAAAGATCTAAGTTATCAAATGAAGATATATTCTTTATGATTTCCTTTGTAATAGCACCTGTCCCCGAACCAACTTCTAAAATTTTCTTATCCTTTTTTTTAATTTCCTTTATTACATTACTTAATGTTCTTGATGCTGTATTTGATGTTGCACAAAACGCACCTGTTCTTTTAAAATTTTTTAAAAACTCAGTAAAAAAAAGAATATTTTTTTTCATAGTATTTTTTATATCTCTTTGCTAAAATTATTTATGATGGGAAATGAGTATAATATTTTTTTTATGTATAGTAAATTATTAGGAGATATCAATGGGACAAAATTGGATCGATTTTAAAGAAAATTTTTATTTTGATAAACAAACAGAGTTTTCAATTGATTTAGGAAATATTGGAATATCAAAAAATATAAAAAAAGAATTTGAAGAACGTTTTTTTCATGCCTTTAATGATATGGATAAACTAGAAAAAGGAGAAATCTCCAATATCGATGAAAATAGAATGGTAGGGCATTATTGGCTAAGAAATCCGTCTCTAGCACCAAATGTTCATATAAAAGAAGACATAGAAAATGTTATAAATGATATAAAAGTTTTCTCAAAACAAATTCATAATGGAGAAATTTTAACAGAAAAAAATGAAAAATTTTTATACTTACTTGTAATTGGCATCGGAGGGTCGGCACTTGGACCACAATTTTTAAGTAACGCATTAAGTTCATCAAAAGATAAAATGACTGTATATTTTTTTGATAACACGGACCCAGATGGAATGCAAAAAGTAATAGATAAAATTCCCGATTTAAAAAAGACTCTATGCGTTGTTATTTCAAAATCAGGTGGAACTAAAGAAACAAGAAATGGAATGTTAATTGCTCAAGAATGTTTTAAAAAATCAGGAATAAATTTTTCAAGACACTTTGTAGCAATAACTTCAAAAAATAGTTTACTAGATAATGTTGCACAAAAAGAAAACTGGCTACAAACTTTTCCAATGTGGGATTTTGTTGGAGGAAGAACCAGTGAAACAAGTGTTGTAGGGCTTTTGCCAGCTGCTTTACAAGGATTTAATATAGACGAATTTTTATCTGGTGCATCATATATGGATTCACTAACAAGAAAAAAAGACATATCAAATAATCCATCTGCATTATTATCTCTTATTTGGTACGTAGCAGGCGAGGGAAAAGGAAAAAAAGATATGGTAATCTTGCCATATAAAGATAGATTAGAATTATTTTCAAAATATCTTCAACAGCTCATTATGGAAAGTCTTGGTAAAAAAGAAGATAAAGCTGGAAATTTTGTTTATCAAGGAATATCTGTTTTTGGAAATAAAGGCTCCACCGATCAACATGCATATATTCAACAATTAAGGGATGGAATAGACAATTTTTTTGTTACATTTATTCAAGTCTTGTCTTCAAAATCTTCTGTAGCATCTTCAGATGATATCTGTAATTTTAATGTTGAAGAAAAAATAAATGCCGGCGATTATCTTTTTGGTTTTTATCAAGGGACACAAATTGCTCTTACAGAAGGGGGAAAACAAGCTTGTACAATCACTGTAAAAGAATTAAGCCCATATTCTATAGGAATGTTAATTGCACTTTTTGAAAGAGCTGTAGGGTTTTATGCATCCCTTATAAACATTAACGCTTATCATCAACCTGGAGTGGAAGCTGGCAAAAAAGCTGCAGCAGAAATATTAAAATTACAATTAAAAATTGAGAATTTCTTAGAAAATTCTAATACCCCAAAGACATTAGAAGAAATATCTTTTGATTTAGAAGAAAATAATAACATGACAGTCATTTTTAGAATATTAAGACACTTAGTCGCAAATAAAAAGATAAAAGATGATGAAGAGGAAAACATCTTCGCTAGAAGATATTTTAAATAATTATAAATTTTTATAATTTTTCTCTTTTAAATATTCCAAAGAAAAATAACATAATACTAAAAATTATAAAATAAATACTAATATCATATTTTTCTTGCATATTAGTATTTATTTTTAAGTCATTTTTATTTGGATTTATTTTTCCAAAAGATTTTAATGCTAATAACTGTAACAGTGTCATATTTGGGGTTTGATGTTTTTGTTCTAAAATATTTTTTTCTATATCAAAAATGACGGAAGATTCTTTTTTATCTTTATAAAGTAATGTTACCTGATAATTCCCTTTTATTGGATTATTATATTTTGCAATAAAATGCCCCAATGCGACTTCATTTGGTGTTAAGACTAGTCTCTCCTTACTTGGAGTTAACAATTCAATGGATAAATCTTTAGAAGCAATATTATTAAAAAAATTCATATCTAAATAAAGAGAGTTATCTTTTACATATTGAAAAAAATTATAATCTAAAATATTTTTTAGTGTTTGATTTTTATTTAATAAAAAATTATATAATACTTGTTCCCAAAATAGATAAATATCATTCCATTTTATCCACTCAGAAGACCAACGTCCATTCATATCCGATGTAAACGCTATTGATTTTCCCTTATCAATATCTTTACTAATTAAGAGAGGTTCTTCTTCTCCAAAACTTGACACAATTAGTTCTACTTTAGAATCATCTTTAGGAGTAGTGACAACAAACCCTTTTAATATTGGAAAACTTGTAATTGAAGTACTTTCTAATAAATGAGTTTTTACATTATATACATTTTCTTTAAAAGCATCGTCCTTTTTTATCAAATTTAAATCTTCTATAAAAATATCAGGCAATGTAGAAATATTATTAGTTTGATAAAAATTCCCTTTCCCTATTTTTGCCATATTTTTTAATAAATATGGATCAATATTTGAACCAAGAAGTATTGTAGAAATCGTTCCCCCTGTCATTCTTATTATAGTAGCTGTATCTAAAAAACCTTGTACATTTCCCGGAACTTTTCCATCTGT
>CAZHFA010000026.1:0-12138 GCA_964531865.1 uncultured Bdellovibrionales bacterium | reverse complement strand
AGACATCTCTTACTGAGTTATATAAAATGATTTCATCAACATTAGTTTTAAATGGCATAAAAAATGTTGATGATAAACCTTTTTATGGAGAATTTAGAAAGGGAGATATAAAACATTCTTTAGCTGATATTTCAAGAGCTAAAAAGTATTTAGGTTATGAGCCACAATACTCTGTAAAAGACGGACTATCTGAATATTTAAAAACTTTTTGTTAAGAGTGTTTAAATACAAAACCTTCTTTGTGTGCTTTTAAAGAATAAGGTGTTCCTTCAGTGATATTTTTAAATTCATAATATCCTGTGTCATCTGTTAGCGTTTTGCCTAGAGAGCCTCCATCAATAATAACATCACTAACAGGTGTTCCTTTGTATTTTATATAACCACTAATAGTTATAAGTTTTATAGCCTTTATTTTGATATCGACATTGTCTTCAAGTGTTTTTTCTTCATTATCGTATTCAAAAATAAAATTTTCTTTTTGCGGATTTAATGTGTATTTTGTCCCTTCTGATACATTAGATATTACAAATGATCCATCATCAGATGTTATAATTTCTTTTCCAAGATTATTGATAATTTTGACATCTTTTAATCCGCTATTTTTGTATATTACTTTTCCTAAAATATTAAATATTTTTGTTCCTTGAAATATTACTTCAGTATCTTCCAACATTTCAGAAGTAAATTCTTTAGGTTCGAAAATATATCCTGTTTTTGATGCGGTTAGTAGTATTGAAGAATTTTCCTCTATTTCTAAAAATTCGAATTTTCCTTCTTTATCTGAAATAACTTTTTTATCATTTAAAGCTACAATAACATCTTGGATGCCTTTTCCAAACCTTTTACAACGTCCTTTTAATTTTAAAAGTTTTATTGCTTCTAAATCTATATTAAAAGTTTCATCTCCTGCCGTGCCTGATATAATCAACGAACAATCATCATCATGAGATTCTGAGTTAAGTATTGTAACAATGTCATCTTCTTTTTTATTTTCTTCTATAATAGAATTTCTATTTAAAATTATTTCTTCGAGGGTATTGTTTATATTGTTTTCTTGTTCTAAGTCAGTGGAGTTTTTTTCTTCTAAAATACTTTGAGCTAGATAGTCGTTGTCATTATTACTATTATTTTCTTTACCAAATGCATCGTCATTTAATTCAAAAATATCATTATCAATTTTTGAAATATCTATTTGGGTGGTGGTAGAATCTTCAAAAATTATGGAAAGATCATTATTGCTAAAAGAAGATTTTTCTTGAGATTCATTTTCAAGTTGAATAACATCATTTAATACAATAGTACTATTTGATTTTTTTCCACTATCTTCTGAATTAAGTTCATTGATTTCTTTTGTTTCTTTTATTGTATTTTCTTTTTTATCAGGAACTAATATTGGTTTTATTAAAAAATCTCCAATAAAAATTCTTTCTTTTTCTTTTAAGTGATATTTTTTGTTGGGTTCAATAGTCCTTCCTTCAATCATAGTCCCATTGGCACTTCCAAGATCTTTTATGCTTAATGTATTATCATCTTCTTTAGCTATTACGGCATGTTTTGATGAAACACTATCTTGGTCTAATTTTAAATCATTATTTTCACCTCTTCCAATAGTAATTTCTTTTTGTTTGAATTCTTCTATTGTTGGTAAATTATCTGATTCTGGATCTACAGAAATTATTGTTAACTTTATAGTCATTTATATTCCTCACTTAGAATAAAATTTTAATGCAAATGTAAGATGCAATTCATAATATAATGATTCTATAAATAGATATTTTTTTCTTTAAAAATTTTAATACTTTTTTAGTATAAAATTGCTATGACATAATATTAAATCATCAGTTAATTTAGAATAATTAAAGTCACTAGGGTCTCGTTTTTTAAACATTGTTGTTAGAGTGTTTTCATTAAAATGAGAATTGTATACTGTGGTTTCACCATAAAACAATGTAACTCCCATGTTTACATCTATAATCTTTGTGTATAAAGTCATTTCTTTTAAATTTGTTTGTGGCGTTAAATATCCAAGGAGAACTACATCTAATCCAGAATTTTTTGCGATTGAGAGAGCTGTTAAATTATTAGAGAAAAATTCTTCTTTTTTTGTTGGCCATTCTGGTTTAGATATCATTTCTACAGTTGAAAAAATGCTCGCGGAAAGTAAGTAAGACTGTAACTTTTGTGCTAAAATTACCCCATAATCAGGATTATCAAGACTTTTGGCGGTAAAATTTGCAGGTACTGAAATTGGCATAATACCAAATCTAACTAATTCTTTCTTAGAAAATCGTTTAGTTACATATTTTTCTAATTCGACATTGATACTTGCACGGTTTTTGCATTCATTAGTTTCAAAGCTATCAAGAAATGAGCATGCAGTGCCGAAAATTAAGATAGACATAATAAAGAAGTTTTTTATATTTATAGTTAGGTGCTTCATAATGAAAGAAATTTTAAAAAATAAAACAATTCAAAACAAGGGGTATTATATATTTTTTTTATTCGTTGTAATAGCCTTAATATTTTCTTCTTGCAGTAGGCGTTATAGTGATCTGCCTGTTTATTCTCCAATTGCTTTTGATGATTATGATAATAAATCAGTTGGAAGATTTAAGACTTCATATTTGGCGGAACAAATCGATGAGTATTATAAGGGTATAAACCCAGGTCCAATAGGTGTTTCTTCATTTGTTAATATTGATGATTTACATACGACTTCTACATTTGGAAGAATGTTGGGAGAACAGCTTATGAGCGAACTTGCAATGCGTGGATATGAAGTTGTGGAGCTTCGTCATTCTTCAGCAATTGAATTTTTACCAAATGATGGAGGAGAATTTGCGTTATCAAGAAATGTTAAAAGTTTAAGAAAAGAAAGGGATTTAGGTGGCGTTGTAGTTGGAACATACATTGTATCTCCTGTAAGAGTATATTTAAATGCAAGATTATTAAATCCTACAACATCTGTAATTTTATCTGCTGCTTCTGCCGAGATGTCAAAAAGCAAAGAAATCGATAGAATGTTAAAAAGTGGTGGAGATGTTCCAACCACTTTAGAAAGAGTTCCAATTAAAGATGTCGATGATGATTCAAACACAAAATTTTTTGATAAAGATGAGCTAAAAAAGACTTTTGGTTTTTAAATAAAATACAAAAATAAAAAAATAAATGTCTAAAATTATTGTGGATGTTTTTTTACAATCTCTCTAATTTTTATATAACAAAAACTCCAGATTTAATTATATTGATAGTTTTTCCATCTCTAGTTGTTCCTGTTACATCGACTTTTTCTGAGGAAATCATAATGTCAGTGTGAAGAGAACTTTTATTAAATCCCATTTCATCTAATTGTTCTGCAGTCATATTTTGGCTTCCTTCAATGCAAAACTCAAAACCATTTCCTAAGGCTATATGACAAGCTGCATTTTCATCAAATAGTATCTCTTCAAAGATATGTCCGCTTTGATATATTGGAGAATCAATTCCGACTAATGCCATTTCTCCTAATCTTGAAGCCCCTTCATCTGTTTTTATATATTCTGCAAAATTTTCTTTTCCTTCATCTGCTGAAAAATTTACGACTTTTCCATTTTTGAATTCCATTTTTAAATTTTTAACTTGTCTTCCATTTATTAAAAAAGGTCTTGTAGCAGCAACTGTTCCATTTACTGTTCTGTAATCAGGTGTTGTAAAAATTTCTTCTGACGGAATATTAGGTTCAAAAGGAATTCCCAAATCGTTTTTTTCTGATCCACCTCCAAATAGTGCTTTTTCAGAAATTCCAATATGTAAATCTGTGTTTGGTCCTGTAAAATGAAAATCTTTTATATTTAACATGAATAAATTTTTTGCACGTTGTTTTATTTTTTCATCACGTTTTGTCCATCGTTCTAAACAATCTTCCTTATCTACCATACAAATTTTAAAAATTTCTTGCCATAATGCATTTTCTGCTTCTTTTTCTGTTAAAGATGGGAAAAGTTTCTTTCCCCATAGTGGTGTAGCCATTGCTGAAATGTTCCAACTAAATTTTGATTGTCCGATTCCCTCTTCGTAAAATCTTTTTGCAGAAGAATTTCTTGCAAAATTAAAAGCATTTATTTTTAATGGATCTTCATGCTTTAAGATATCTGGGTTTTCTGGGCATATCAATCTAATTGTTGAGATTTTTTTATCAACAAATTCATCATATTTTTTTACCATATAATCAGGGATAAATTTTAAATTTTCTACATTTGAATAATGAAGTTTTAATTGAGTTGCTCTAGTATCTATTAAATCTACATATACTGCCTTTGCCCCAATCTTATAGGCTTTTTCTGTAAGTAACATTGCAAAATCTCTTCCATAAGCTTCAACTGAAATGTTTAATATTTGATCTTTTTGTAAATTAACACCATGCGTTAAAATTAAATCAGCATATCGATTTAAAAGAGTATTCATATCCATTATATATTTCCTTTATAAAAAATACTAACAGCAATATGATGAAAAATTTTATATAGTGAATCACAAAATCTCATATCTTGCATAAAATATGCAATGATATTAAAATTTTTTTAGCTTTTTTATGATAAAAATTAAAAATTTATTTAAAACATATCCTCCACATCAAGAAGCTATAAAGGGATTAAATTTACGTGTCCTTGCAGGGGATTTTTTATTTATAGCTGGAGCATCTGGTGCCGGAAAAAGTACTCTTTTAAAATTAATGCTTGGTCAGGAGCGAATGACGCAAGGAGAGATGGTGATTAATGGAATTAACATGAAGGATTTTAATTCTAAAGATCTCATAAATTTAAGGAGGGATGTTGGAATAGTTTTTCAAGATTACAAATTATTATTAAATAAAAATATTGTGGACAATGTCGCATATGGGCTAGAAATAAAAGGGTATCCTCAAAAAGAAAGAAGGGATATGGCTTTAAAAATTTTAACATCTTTAGGCCTTGCAGATAGAGCTTTTGATATGCCACTTACTTTATCCGGTGGAGAACAACAGCGTATTGCTGTTGCTAGAGCCCTTATCCATAAGCCATCTTTAATTTTAGCAGATGAACCGACTGGAAATCTTGATGCACAAATGACCAATGTCGTTTTTGACCTTTTGTTGGAAGCAAACGCTGCAGGAATAACAGTTATAGTTGCTACACATAATTTATCGATTATTGAAGAATTAAATTTAAGAACTATTGTCCTTGATAAGGGAAAGATTATCGGGGATTATCAGTCTCCTAGAGGAAATGAGTAATGAAAAAAGAGTTTCAAACTACAAAAGAAAAATTTTCTCTTGGCTTAAAGGAAATCTGGACAGGATTAGATAATAAGGAAGAAATTTCTTCTAAACAAAAATTTATATATTGGTTTTTTCAAGCGTTACAAATTGTTAAAAAATCTCCTGTTGTTTTTTTAATGACAATTTTAACAATTTCCGTAACGTTATTGATTTTTACTTCATATCTTATGATTGTTGGGAATCTTTCCAATTTTTTAGAAACATCTCATACGAATTTGCAAGTTAGTGTTTTTTTGAAAGATGGAATGCCGGAGGGAATTTTAAATACACTACAATCTGCAATAAAAAAAATTGATGGAGTTGATAAAGTTGAGCATTGGTCGAAAAATGATGCAATGAATTATTTTAAAGAAGTTATGCCGGAGAATTCTGTATTGCTTGATGATTTAGATGATGCAAACCCACTTCCTGAATCTTTAGAAATATTTTTAAAAAAAGATGCTAATACAAAGCAGTTTTTAGTAATTTTAAAAAAAATTTTAGCAGATAATAGAAATATAGAGCAGATTCAATATGATTCTGGTTATGCTTCGAAGCTTTTAAAAATAATTAGTGAGTTTAAAGTTCTTTCAATGGGAGGTTTATTTTTAATACTTATAGTATCAGGGTTTATTATCTCTAACACTATTAAATTAAGTTTGTGGCAACAGCAAAGGGAAATAGAAATCATGAAACTTATTGGGGCAGATTATAATCAGTTAAGAGTGCCTTATATGATAAATGGTGCGATTCAAGGAATTTTTGGCAGTGTTTTATCGATTATTATTGCTCGTTTTGTTTTTACGATGATGAAAGAGGTTGTCGTAAAATCTAATCTTCTAACGTGGGGAGAGGTGAGTTTATCGTTTATAAATTTTTTTCATATTCTTTGTATTCTTTTTGTGGGGCTTATTATAGGGATTTTTGCTAGTTATTTTACGGTTAAAAAGTTTGATGAAATTTAATTATTATAATAAGTGGAATGTATTTCATTTATTACACTACGTACTTTTTATAAATTTATTTTTTTGTCTTAGTGTTGTATCACTGACTTTTGCAGATGATAAGAATGAGTTAACGGATGAGAGTAGCCTAAAAAAAATTTATGCTCAGGTTGGAGATTCAGAGAAAAATTTACAAAAATTAGAAAAAGAATCTAATGAATTAAAAATTGAAATTAAAAAGTCGCAACAAGAAATTCAAGAAATTACGAAGAAAAAAAATAATATTGTTGAAACACGAAAAAAAAATGAAAAAATTTTAAAAGAGTTAAATAGTGAAATTGATGATTTAAAGCAGAAAATTTACCAGTTAATAAATAAGTCAAAAGGCAGGTTAAGAGCTTTATATCGTGAAAGACCGATTCAGGATTTTTTATCTTTTTTATTTTCTAGTAAAAGTAATAACACAGATAAAATATTATTTTATGTATCTAAAATTAGAAATTATGATAAAAAATTAATATCAGATTTTATGAGTATGAAGAGAAAACTACTTATAAAAATAAAAAAACAGAAAAGTATAATAGCTAAAAATAAAGTCTTAGAAAATGAATTGTTAAAAATTCAGAATGAAGAACAAGTAGAATTATTTAAGAAGAAATCAATATTTAATTTATTAGTGCAGAAGGAAGTGTTGGAAGAGAGGGAGCTTGGAAAATTAAGGGCACAAGCTTTAAGAATAGAAACAGTGTTAAAATCTGTGACAGCAGGTGATGTAAATTTAGAAAAAAGTCAAACTTTAAAAGATGAAGATGATAAGAAAAATAAGCCTAAGAAAATGGAAGCTTTTAAGGGTGAAGGCCTTTTAGAAAAAAGAGGAAAACTTTCATTGCCAGTAAATGGAAAAGTTGTTAAACATTTTGGTAAACATAAGGTAAAACAATTTAAAGATTTTGTTGTTTCAAAAGGAATTGAGTTTGTAGTTGATAAGGATGAGAAGGTAAGAGTTGTTGAAAAGGGAAAAGTTATTTATGTTGGAAAAATGCCGGGGTATGATAATATTTTAATTATAGACCATGGAAAAAGATATTATACGTTGTATTCTCATTTAAAGAGTATTGATAATAATGTTGGTGAAGTTTTGGATAAGGGAGATTCTTTAGGAGAATGTCAAACAAATGAAAATGGTGAGACATTATTTTATTTTGAATTAAGAAAAGATGGAAAACCTATAAATCCTAAAATTTATTTTAAGAGTGAAAAAATTTTTACGTAATTTTATCTTGTAGCAAGATTTTATCTTACGCTCAATAACTTAACAAAACGGGAGTTTATCATATTTTTAGATATTAAAGTCTGCTTGCGGTAGGACTTTTATTTTTGATTTTTAGGTTGTGTTTGTAGATGAGAAATTAAAAGAATTTAAGAATGGTCTAGGTTTCCCCATAAAAACATAAAAAAAGCCAATAAATTTCTAAAAAATCTAAATATTTTAATTTATTATCCCGATAAATCCCCTGATTACTTTTTTATATGATTAAATTATGCAATTTTATAATTGTCTTATTATAGACCCAGATTCAAAAAGTCGTATGCTTTTAAAGCAAGCGATGTCTGTAGTGGTGCAATTTAATGAATCATTTTCTGTTAAAAATGAAAGGATTGCTCTTGATCTATTAAAAAGGGATAAAAAATCAGATTTGATTTTTATTTCAGATAAAATTGATAAAAGTAGAATTATAAAATTTATAAAAGAAGCCAAAGAAACAAATATGGGGTTTTTAGCAGGTTATATTTTGCTTTGTTCAAAAAAAAATGACGCAAAATCTTTTGCTAATTCATTGCTTGATGGAATTGATGGAATTCTAATTGAGCCTTATTCAATAGATTCATTGCAAGAATTAAGTCTTTTGGCTGCAGAGGTAAAATCAAAAAGAGAAGATGAAAAAAGAAGAATGGTTTTTAGGTTTTTAGTTGCAGATGTTATAAGGTGTTTAGATATCTTTGTACAATCTCAAGCGTTAGGACATCCATTAGTTGCTATGAAAAAAACCATAAATAGTGTTTATGCTATTGTAAAAGATTATAACGATAAACATGTTATGGAAATTTTTTTACAAGCCTTAGAGGATTGCTTCATTGCGATAAAGCAACCTGTAATTATAGCTCAAGAATGTCGTTATAAAGGCCCTAGTGCAAGAATAAAGAGAATTGAAGAAAAAAATCTTGTTGATGAATTAGAATCTCAAGTAGGCGATATAGAGAAAGATTTAGAGAGTAGAAAATCAGAATTAGAAGGCAGAAAAACACAATAATAATGAAAAAAGAATTTCAATTTTCCCCCATTACAGAAGAAAGAAAAAGAGATGTTATCTTTTTTGTAGGTATTATCTTTTCATTATTTGTTGCTTTTTTTTCAGAATTTTTATTGATAGGAGTAACAGATTCAATAAAATATATAAATGCCATTGGTAGAATGGCAATAGTTTTTATTGGAATTTTTTCTCTATATTTATTATTTGTAAAAATAGTAAATAAAAATGAGTTAAAATTTAAAAATTTATTTACTATTTTATGCGTTTTGATTTTATCTATTTCAATTTTAAATGTTTCACAAACGTTGAGAAATATTATATTTCAAGAAATAGATAATTTTGGAAATAAGTTTCGAGTTACAAAAGAGTCTTTTTATTTTGCGATTCCATTTGCAATGGGAGCACTCTTAATACAGTCTGTGATGTCAAGCAATTTAGCTGTAATGTTCACATGTATGTGGAGTCTGATAATTGCTGTTTATTTTCCAAACATGCCAATTTTATATATCTTTGTGTTAAGCTCATCTTTAATTGTAATTTCAAGTACAACAAAATTTAGAACAAGAGGAGCATATATTAAGGCGGGAATGAGTATCACATTTTTGTCGATTCCTCTTGCTTTAGCAATGTCTTTTTTGAATTCTAATTTTTCATATATGGATTTATTGCTTAGAATTTTTTGTAGTTTTTTAGGGGGATTGTTGTGTTATTTAATTTCTTCTGGGCTTATTCCAATTGTGGAACATCTTGGAAGATATGTGACAGATATGAAACTTTTGGAGATAGCTACTCTTGATCATCCTCTTTTAAAAGAATTAAGCCTTCAAGCTCCAGGGACTTGGAACCATTCTATGGTAATGGGAATGATGGGGGAAATGGTATCTGATTTAGTAGGAGCAAACCCAGTGTTGTTAAAAACAGGGGCATATTTTCATGATATCGGCAAGATTAGTAAAACTATGTACTTTATAGAAAATCAAGGTAGTGGAGAAAATCCTCATGATAAATTAACTCCATCAATGTCTGCGTTGATTATAAAATCTCATGTTAAAGAAGGCGTGGAGTTAGCAATGAAATATAAATTACCAGCTCCTATTATTGATATGATTCAGCAACATCATGGTACTTCAATGATAGAATATTTTTATAATAAAGCATTAAAGGAAAAAAAAGAGGATGAGGATGTTGATGAATTGTTGTACTGTTATCAAGGGCCAAAACCGCAAAGTAAAGAAGCTGGAATTTTGATGCTATCAGATTGTATTGAAGCTTCAGTAAGATCTTTGTCGGAACATTCAAAAGATAAAATTCAAGCTTTAGTACAAAAAATTATCAATAAAATTTTTGCGACGGGGCAATTGGATGAATGTGATTTGACTTTAAAGGATTTACATCAAATAGCTAACAGTTTTATAAAAACGTTAACTGCAATTTATCACCAAAGAATAGCCTATACTGATATTAAAGATAATCCTGTAAATTCATTATTTCAAAATGGATTAAAATAAATTTCTTGTTTCAAGTGACTTTGATGAAATTTTTTCGATATTCTTTCGTGTAAGATTTTCTTACTTGATTACTTTTAAAAAAGGAGTGTCGATTATGACGAATGTCTATTTAAATAATGATCGGAGTGGATACTATAATAATAATTATAATTACAATGATTATGGAAGTTATAATACTGTGGGAAATAGTTATATGAATGTTAGTAATAATAATACTAATAGCTTTGCAAATTCTTTTAACTATGATTCTCAGTATGACAATATAGAAACAGGGAAAAACTCATCTGTTGGATGTTTAAACGCTATGCTTTCTTCGTTAAGCGGATTTTGGACATCTAAGATGTCTGCTCTTACGACGAATGGCTCAAAGTTTTTGGGAAGAATTGCACTTCCGGTTGGTGTTCTAATTGATATTGCAAGAGATTGGACTAGTATAAAATCTGCCTATGACAAAGATTTATCAAATAGAGATTTGCTGTTTCCAAACACGATAAAAGCTTCTGCTATTCCCGTAGGAAGTGCTTTGGCTGGAGGTTTTGCCGGGTTGGCAGGTGGATTCCTTTGTTCGCGTCGTGGTCCAAAAGCAGCCATGGCTTGCGGAATTCCCGCTAGTATTTATGGTTACAATACAGTACATGATTATTTGTCAAATATAAATTGGTAATAATAAGTTAAAAGAAAAAAATAAAAAAGCGAATCTAGTTTTTTACTAGATTCGCTTTTTTTTATAATGTGCATAAAATACTTTTACGCATTTTATACATTCAACAGAAAAAATATAACGTGTTTTTTATTCTGTTAGACTATTTTTTTTGAGCAGTACTTAACTTTTGAGCTAAACGACTGATCTTTCTTGAAGCATTTTTTTTATGATAAATACCTTTAGTAGCCGCACTTGCTAAACTTTTCTCAGCAACTAAAAAATACTCACGTGCTCTTTCAAAATCACTTTCAACTATAGCTTTATTAGCTTTTTTAATAGCAGTTCTGCAAGCAGATTTTATCAATTTATTTCTTAATCTTTTTTTTAAATTTTGTCTTAAACGCTTTTCAGCAGATTTATGATTTGGCATTTTTTCTAACCTTTATAAATATATCTAATACAAGGCAGGTACTTTACCAAAAAGGTGATTTTTTTGCAATAGAAAGTAAAGATAAATTTAAAAAGCTTTTTTTTATGAGTTAATTCACTTAAATCACTCAGTAATATTTGTTTTTGGTTTGGTTAATTTTGATATCAATCTTTGTATGTCAAAGGATTTTGTGAATGTTACTAACTCCTCTTTATCTTTGCAATCCTTTTTGTATGTCCTAAGTCTTGTAGATGAAGGAAGAGTCATTAAAATTGAACATGCTCCATTTTTATGAAGATATAATATCCCTTTTTTCCCATTGATATCAATTTGCTTTTCAAAAAAAATTTTTAAAACCGGGGGCGACAGCTTGTTGATAGTATCATTTAGTCCTAAATCTATTGAGCTACTGATCTTAGGATGTGGTACATAAACTGTAAGAGATAATTTCTCTCTTTCTCTGTTAAGATATGTTGCTCTATATTGTAAAATGGGATTTTTTTCTGCTAGTTTAGAAGAGTAATATTTGTTTTGAGAAAAGAAGTCACCGCTTCCGTCCCCAATCCAATTTGGAATAAGTTTTATCCCTGAATTTGTCATAAATAAATTAGATAAATTTGGATGTCCTATAAACCATTTTTTATTGGCTAAATCTGAAACTTTATCCATTTTTCCCATTAGAGGAGAATCATTTAACTCTGTTAAAGGGCTTGCCAAAGCCTTTTGTAAAGTAACTATAAAAAGAATGGACAAAATAGTTATAAATTTTTGCATATTATAATTCCTTTTTGCTCCAGATATAAACATTTCCTATTCTTGAACGTAGAGTAAAATCGTATTTTATTAAGAAATTCTTTAGTTCAAGCATATTTAAATTTGCACTATAAACTACAGTTTTAATATTGTTATTTTTTATATTATCAAGTATATCTTCTTTTTTAAACAGATTGTATTTTTTAGAAATTTCATCAGATACTTTTCTTGAAAATGGGTTTTCAGTCCCAGGTAATAGTAAATAATTTTTTC